>JAFPED010000099.1 GCA_017423565.1 Prevotella sp.
ATAAAACCCTTGTCCGAAATCCAGATTAGGTCTTCCCACCTTACATATTGGATGATCAACCTTTTGGGTTGTGCCATGATAAACAACGATTTCACTCATGCCTTGGCCTCCCAGTTATTTAGGCATTTTATCAGGTCGTCCACCAGATTCTCACGACTTTCGGTGTGAAGGGTCTCATAACAAGGATAGATGTATTCGTCTATCATGTTAACTTTTTCCATTCTATCAAATACTGTCTTATAATCAGTGCCTAAAGTACGAGCTGTGGCTTCTATGCAAGTAGCTACAAAAGCCATTATAACCTGAGTTTGGGGAACCTGAACTAAATCTACCATCATTGCGTCTATCTTAAGTATCAAAGCGCTTAGCAAACGCCTTTAGTATGCATGTCATCCCACCCCTTCGAAGCGTCGCTGAGGCGCATCTTCAGCATGAGACATTGCAAAAGTAGTGAAAAGTTTTGAAACGCACAAACATTCTGGCGGATTATTAAAAGAATCGGGTGTATAATTTCATGATAATGAAGTTTTCTGTGCATTTACCTCCTCAAAATTTGTAAGTATAGAAAATAATTCCTATCTTTGCACCTGAACTAACCTATCAATATCAAGTCTATGGAGATACAGAATATCCAATCCACGATACAGGTTTGTTCTTTCGAGGAATTAAGCCAGGAAGAACAGCATATTATTGAAATGGCCATTGAAGGGACTAATCGTAGCTACACCCCCTACTCTCATTTTCATGTAGGTGCGGGTGTGCTGCTCAATAACGGTAAGGAGTTTATTGGCTGCAACCAGGAGAATGCAGCCTTCCCTGCAGGTTTGTGTGCAGAGCGTACTGCATTGTTTTCTGCTGGTGCGCAATATCCTGACGAGCCAGTGAAGGTATTGGCTATTGCAGCACGTGGTACGGATGGCGAACTGACTGAGGAGCCTGTCTCACCCTGTGGCACTTGTCGTCAGGTTATCATTGAGACGGAGACACGTTTCAACCAACAGGTAATCATTCTTCTATATGGTAAACAAAAGATCTACCGTATGGAAGGTATCCGCCAGCTGATGCCATTGTCGTTTACTGAGTTCTAAGTACAGCTTCCCTCTCGTCATTCATAACAACCGAAACCTGCACTCTCTGTGTTAGGCTTCAGATGGAAGTCATATACCAGGTTGTCTTCATCTATCAAGACGAAGTCATCCTTCTCTGCTTTATGATAGGCTTCTTCCGGCACTTTCTCCACCCCATCATATAAGCCGAAAAGCACGTCTTCTTCATAACCTCCAATGAGCAGTTTCTCAATGTTATGCGTCGTTCCCTCGCCTAAGAACAAAGGAATGTCACGAAAATCAAAGGGATAATATTGTGCCAACGTACAATAAGAAAGTTTGACGCTTCCACCTTTGTTTGTAAACAGGCTACCCTTGGCATTGGACAGCAGACAATGGTCGAGCACTACCTCTGCATCAATAGCCTCGATGCCATTACCTTTATTATTATGCACCACGCTACGTGTTAGCATGAGCGACGAGCCTGCAGCTGCCGTGATAGCATTACAGGCAGAGTGAACGTCGCTGTCGGTCATGGTCAGCCGACCATTCTCCTGCACCTCAATGCCTTTCCACTGACCACTGATATGGTCATACGGCAAATACACGAACATATCGTCCAGACGGTCACCACGCATGGTTACCTGCTCTGCCTCCAACGCTCCACCTATCACCATACGGGCATCTTCATGGAAATAAAGCGTCGTACCTTTCAGGCGAAGGGTTGCACCGGCAGCAACAGTCAACGTACCAGTCACCAGAATGGGCTTGTCTGTCGTTACTTCTTCGTCTGTTGTCACTGTCTTGTTGTCCCATCGTTCTCCATCCCACGCCCATGCACGGAACTTTACCAGCTGTTCTTCTCCACTTTCCAGCTTGATGACCAGTTGCTCGTCGATGGGTTTCGGGTCTTTCTGGTTTGCTACAGGTGCCGTCATTTCTACAAATACCAGCAGGCTGTCGTCACCCAGCACTTCCACCCCACCGATGTTAGGATTAAGATACTCACCATCCACGTTTACACGAAAGCCTTGCGTACCGTCTGCCAGTCGCACATCAGTCAATCTGAGTGCCTCACTGTTACGGTTACGAAGCCAGAAGGTATAGGTGGCCGACGACCGTCCACTGAAGAC
>JAFPED010000100.1 GCA_017423565.1 Prevotella sp.
ACGGGACGGTCCAATCTGACTTTTCGTTCGTTTCGTTTCTTTTCGTTCGATAAATCTTAGAAAATTAGCGTTGTTTAACGTTCTTTAATCCGAACTGGCAGAAATCATATTGAGGAACTCATCTTCAGAAACAATGCGCACCTCCAGTTTCTGAGCTTTCTCAAGCTTGGCAGGACCCATGTTGTCCCCGGCAAGAACAAAGGATGTCTTCTTGCTGATAGAACCAACGTTCTTGCCTCCATGCTGCTCTATCAGTGCCTTGTACTCGTCACGGCTATGATGCTGGAATACGCCGCTGATGACGATGGACATACCACTGAGCCGGTCGCTTTGCGCCTCCAGCTGGTCATCAGACAGTGACATCTGAAGGCCATAGCCACGCAGCCTTTCCACTAACATGTTATTATCCTCATTATGGAAAAACGTGATAATGCTTTTTGCCATGACCTCTCCGATGCCATCTACATCGGTCAGTTGCTCTAACGTAGCATGCTGCAAAGCATCCATCGACTTGAAGCGTCGAGCCAGCAACTTGGCAGAGGTCTCTCCAACAAAACGAATGCCCAGTGCAAAGACCACACGCTCAAACGGTACCTCACGCGACTTGGCTATGCTGTTTACTATTTTCTGTGCAGACTTTGTGCGCGAGCCATCACCATTAATCTGCTGTACCTGAATGTCGTACAGATCTGCCACATTACGGATTAAGTGCCGGCGATAATAGTCATCTACGGTTTCGGGGCCCAGAGAGTCGATATTCATAGCCTTACGCGATATGAAATGTTCTATCTTTCCCTTAATTTGAGGAGGACATTGTGTTTCATTGGGGCAATACCATGCTGCCTCACCTTCGTAACGAACCAGCTTGGCACCACATTCGGGACAGCGCTTGATAAACTCTACTGGCTGTGCAATAATAGGACGGGCCTCGATGTCAACACCTACTATCTTTGGTATAATCTCACCACCCTTTTCCACATATACATAGTCGCCTAAGTGGAGATCGAAAGAACGTATGAAATCCTCGTTGTTCAACGTGGCACGCTTCACGGTGGTGCCTGCCAGCTGAACAGGCTCCATGTTGGCAACAGGTGTCACAGCACCCGTTCGCCCTACCTGATAGCTGACACTCTCAAGACGTGTCCGAGCCCGCTCTGCCTTGAACTTATATGCAATAGCCCACCGTGGGCTTTTGGCTGTATATCCTAATGAACGCTGTTGACGTAAGGAGTTGACCTTCAAAACTATACCATCGGTAGCAACGGGTAAGTTCTTTCGTTCGCTATCCCAATAATTGATAAAGTCATAAATCTCTTGAAGCGTAGAGACCTTACGCATGCCTTGCGAGATTTTGAAGCCCCACGAGGCAGCTTTCTGCAGGTTCTCGTAATGACCGTCAACGGGTATTTGGTCACCTAAGAGATAATAAAGGTAGGCATCCAACTGCCTACTGGCAACGAGAGCCGATGAAAGACTCTTCAACGTGCCACTGGCAGCATTGCGTGGATTAGCGAAGAGTGGTTCTTCGGCTGCCTCACGTTCGGCATTCAGCCGTTCAAAAACCTTCCAAGGCATGAGTATCTCACCACGTATCTCGAAGTTTTCGGGATAGTCACCTTCTGACAGCACCAAAGGAATGCTGCGAATGGTTTTCACATTTGCCGTCACATCGTCACCACGAACACCATCGCCACGCGTTACAGCCTGAACCAGACGGCCATCCTCATAGGTCAAAGAAATGGATAGTCCATCGTACTTCAGTTCACAACACACCTCGAAAGGCTCACCATTCAGTCCTTTCAACACGCTGTCATACCATGTTGCCACATCCTGTTCACTGTAGGTATTAGCGAGCGAAAGCATGGGATAGCGATGCTCTACCTGACGGAACTCCTGACTGAGGTCACTGCCAACACGTTGCGAGGGTGAGTTGGCATCGTAGAGTTCAGGATGTTTGGCTTCCAAGTCCTGTAGCTCATGCATCATGAAATCAA
>JAFPED010000101.1 GCA_017423565.1 Prevotella sp.
GTAACGTGAAATTGTTGTTACTACCAATGGGTAGCGATGCGTCTGTAGAGAGCACATGGCCTGCCAGAGAAGGCTCTGCCTTTGTCAGTGCCTGTTCGATGCACTGACGGATGAAGGGTGCAGCAAAGGTCACAAAACGCTTGCCTCTATTGGCATCAAACTTCGCTGCAGCTTTCATCAGACCAATGTTCCCTTCGCTGATAAGGTCGTCAATCGAGAGGTTTGACGACTGTGTGTTGAGGTTGGCCAGTTGTGGTAGGTATTGTCTTGCAATGGTTACCACGTAGCGCAGGTTGGCAGTGGTCAACTGTTCAATAGCGCTTTTCTCACCCTTTTGAATGCGTCTTGCCAACTCCTGTTCCTCCACGTCGGAAAGCAGTGGCGTGTCACCTATCTCGTCCAAATAGCGTTGCAAGGCGTCACGGCCTGGCATGATTTTCTTCTTTGTAGCCATGTCATAATTTTTTAGTTGCTGCAAAAGTACGAATGTTTTGCTAAATAACCAAATAACACATAGTGTTTTGCAGACCTAAATATTGTTAAATATGTGTAGTGTACTTATAACGGGTATTGTTTTTTTTGTAATTTTGCATTTCAAAACCAAACAGACGTCCCATGACGATGGGGGGATGCCATTATTTACAGTCACTCTGTATGCAAAAATGTTCATTTGGTAATCTTGTGGCAAAAATGATCACATGTAGCGAAATAACCAACATTGAATTTCTCGTGAAAATGTTTACTTTTGCAGCCAAATTATAAAAATGAGCAGTTTAAACACATTTGCAGGTGAGCAGAAAATAAAGGTAGTCACTAAAAATGTATTTTTACTATAGTAATTAACAGGATTCGAATCATTTAAAAAGGTATTTATAATAGGTATGAAAAAGAAGAACATGTTATTTGTTGCAGCAGCTGCTGCAATGTTGGTATCGTGTGGTGGAGGCGGTGGCCGTCCCACTTTCGGCGATAACGAGTACCCCGTTGTGGCTGTCGGAACGTCGGATGCAGACATGCAATCGACTTATCCAGCAGTTATCAAAGGTGTTCAGGATGTTGAGATTCGTCCCAAGGCAACGGGTTTCCTGACTCAGATTAATGTTAAGGAAGGTCAGACGGTTGCTGCTGGCCAGTTGTTGTTTGTCATCGATAATGAGACAGCCCAGGCTTCTGTTCGTCAGGCGCAGGCTTCTGTAAATACGGCAACAGCTCAATTGAATACGGTTAAACTGACTTATGAGAACTCATTGAAACTTCATGAGAGTGGTGTTATTGGTGATTTAGAATTGCAGTCTGCCAAGAACAGTTACGAGAGTGCCAAGGCAGGTTTGGCACAGGCTCAGGCTGTATTGGCATCAGCTCGCGAGGCTCTGAGCTTCTGCTATGTCAAGAGTCCTGCTTCAGGTGTCGTTGGCATGCTGCCATATAAGAAAGGTGCTTTGGTAAGTGCCTCTAACGCACTGACCACTGTGTCTAACATCAGTTCCATGGAGGTTTATTTCTCTATGAACGAGAAAGACGTGCTGGCCATGCAGAGAGGCGGTTCCGACCTCAGTTCCCTGCCTTCTGTGAAGTTGCAACTGAGCGATGGCACGATTTACGACCAGGAGGGTAAGATCACGAAGATGAGTGGTGTCATCGATGCTGCTACTGGTACGGTTCAAATGATTGCTGTCTTTGCCAATCCTCAGAAATTGCTGAAGAGCGGTGCTTCTGGCAGTATCATCATTCCTCGTGTGAACACAGGTGCCATCATTATTCCTCAGCGTTGTGTCATGGAGGTTCAGAACAAGAAGTTCATCTATACGCTGGGCAAGGACAATAAGGTGAAATACACAGAGATTAAGGTTGACCCACATGATGACGGTAACAGCTACATCGTTCTTGAGGGTATCAAGCCTGGTGACAAATATGTTACCAACGGCATCACGAAGCTGAATGACGGCATGGAGATTGTTCCTATTACTCCTGAGCGTTACGAGCAGAAGATCAGCGAGCAGGCAAAGGCTATGTCTGCTGGTGATATTGTTGATGCTGTATCGAAGTAATATTGTCGAATCCCTACATTGTCAAAAAGTAAACAAATATGACTTTTACAAACTTTATAAAGCGCCCAGTACTCTCGACGGTGATTTCTATCCTCATTGTCATACTGGGTATCATCGGACTGGTATCACTGCCTATTGAGCAGTATCCTGATATCGCACCACCTACCGTTGTGGTGTATACCAGTTATCCTGGTGCCGATGCCGAAACAGTAAAGAACTCTGTGCTTGCACCGTTGGAGGAGAGTATCAACGGTGTGGAAGGCATGGACTACATGAGCTCCTCTGCATCCAGCGGTTCCGCATCTATTCAGGTGCTCTTCCGTCAGGGACTGAACCCTGACATGTGTGCCGTCAACGTGCAAAACCGTGTGCAACAGGCACTGGCATTGTTGCCTGCCGAGGTAACACGTATTGGTGTGACGGTCATGAAACGTCAGACCTCTCAGGTGCTGATGTTCACGTTGACCAGTGATGGTCGTTACGACGATGAGTTCCTGACCAACTATAACAATATTAATATCGTTCCAGCCATTAAGCGTATTCAAGGTGTGGGTGACGTGCAGTCACCTGGTCTGAAGACCTATGCCATGCGTATATGGCTGAAGCCTGATGTGATGAAGCAGTACAACCTGATGCCAAGTGACATTACAGGTTTGCTGGCCGAGCAGAACATTGAGGCTGCTCCAGGTGCCTTTGGTCAGGAGAGGAAAGTAGCCTACGAGTATGCCATGCGCTATACAGGACGTCTGAAGACTGCCGAGGAGTTTGGTAACATCATTGTCCAAAGCACTCGTGATGGTCAGACGCTTCGTCTGAAGGATGTGGCACGCATCGAATTGGGCGGACAGCAATATACGGTGTCGATGAAGAACAACAACGTACCCTCTGTCATGGGTATGGTGCAGCAGATTGCCGGTTCTAACGCCAACTCTATTGCCGTTCAGGTAAAGAAGGAACTGGAGGAACAGCAGAAGCTGATGCCACCGGGCATGTTCTATAAGATTAACTATGACGTTACAGAGTTCCTCTATGCGTCAATCGAAGAGGTGGTGTTCACGCTGTTCTTCACCTTGCTGCTGGTGTTCATCGTTATTTACGTCTTCCTGCAGGACTGGCGCTCAACGCTCATACCACTCATAGCAGTACCTGTGTCACTCGTTGGTACGTTCTTCTTCCTGTCAGTCTTCGGATTCTCCATCAACCTGCTTACGCTGTCAGCCTTGCTTCTGGCCATCGCCATCGTGGTCGATGATGCCATCGTGGTCGTTGAGGCTGTCCATGCCAAGTTGGATATGGGTTACAAGTCGGCACTTACGGCTTCCATCGATGCCATGAACGAGATTTCAGGAGCCATTATCTCCATCACGTTGGTTATGGCCTCCGTGTTCATTCCAGTGTCGTTTATCGGTGGTACCAGTGGTACGTTCTATCGCGAGTTCGGTGTCACTATGGCTGTCAGCATCTTCATCTCGGCTTTGAATGCCTTGACGCTGTCACCTGCCCTGTGTGCCATCTTCCTGAAGCCTCACGACAAGGATGGACACGAACGTAAGATGTCTGTTATTGACCGTTTCCATGCGTCGTTCAATACAGCCTACGACAAGGTCTTGGGTAAATATAAGAATGCTGTCGAGCGCACTGTTCGCAAGCCCATTCTGATGATCTCACTTGCCCTCATCGGTATCGTAGCACTTGCTGCTTCCATGTTAACGACGAAGACCGGTCTGGTGCCTGACGAGGATACTGGTACCATGTTCTGTACCATCTCCATGCCTCCTGCAACGTCAGTGGATCGCACCAAGCAGGTCATTTCACAGGTCGATTCTATTCTGGCTGCCGACCCTGCTATCCAGAGCCGTGAGCAGATTCAGGGTTACAACTTTATTGCTGGTGCCGGTTCTGACCAGGCAACATTCATCATCAAACTCAAACCATTCGCTGAGCGTCAGAAAGGACTATGGTGGAAAATCAGCGGACTGTGGGAGGGTGACGGCATCTACCGTTTCTTCATGAATCCTTACGACGTAACGGGCGTACAGGCGCAGATTTTCATTAAAACGGCACACATCAAGGATGCTCAGATTATTGCCTTCGCACCACCAATGATTCCTGGTTTCTCTGCCAACAATGGTCTCTCGATTGTCATGCAGGACCGTACAGGTGGTGACCTTAATAAGTTCTTTGAGATCACCAAGGAGTATCTGGCTGAGCTCAACAAGCGTCCGGAGATACAGCAAGCCTCGACCTCTTACAACCCCAACTATCCACAGTACATGATTTCTGTCGATGTGGCTAAGTGTAAGCAGGCTGGTATATCGCCTACTACCGTGCTCTCCACACTGCAGGGTTACTATGGCGGACTCTATGCGTCTAACTTCAATGCTTATGGTAAGCTCTATCGTGTCATGATTCAGGGTTCGCCAGAAACACGTATGACACCAGAGTCGCTCAATAGCATTTATGTGCGCACACCGTCTGGCATGGCTCCTGTGCAGGAGTTCTGCTCGCTGAAACGTGTCTATGGTCCAACCAACATCAGCCGTTTCAACATGTTCACCTCTATCACGGTGACAGGAAACGTCGCCAATGGCTACTCTACTGGTGAGGCCATCAAAGCTGTTGAGGAAGTGGCTGCCGACGTGCTGCCCACAGGTTATACCTATGACTTCTCTGGTCTGACACGTCAGGAGGCTGCTGCCAGCAACTCCACTGCCATTATCTTCGTACTCTGTATCGTGTTCATCTACCTCATCCTGTCTGCACAGTATGAGTCATACATTCTGCCACTGGCCGTTATCCTGTCAGTACCATTCGGACTGGCTGGAGCGTTCCTGTTCACGAATCTGTTTGGACACAATAACGATATCTACATGCAGATTTCACTCATCATGCTCATCGGACTTCTGGCCAAGAACGCCATCCTGATTGTACAGTTCGCACTGGAACGCCGTGAGACGGGTATGGCCATCTCGTGGTCAGCCATCCTGGGTGCTGCAGCACGTCTGCGTCCTATCCTTATGACGTCACTTGCCATGGTGGTTGGTCTGCTGCCTATGATGTTCGCATCAGGTGTAGGTAAGAATGGTAACCAGACGTTAGGTGCTGCTGCTGTGGGTGGTATGCTCATTGGTACACTGCTTCAGGTTATGGTCGTTCCTGGACTGTTTGTCATCTTCCAGTCGCTGCAGGAGCGTCTCCGTCCTATCCGTTTCGATGATGAAGATAACCTCGAGGATGTCAGCACCGAGCTGCAACAGTATGCTCATCGTCCAGTAGAATATAAAGTGGAGGAATAAAGTATGAAAAAACTCATGATTATCATGTCTGCCACGCTGTTGTTGAGCAGCTGCGGACTATACAATAAATATGAACGTCCTGAGGTCAATACCACAGGACTGATACGCGACGTCGCTTCCGACATCGACACACTGGCCGTGCAGGATACCGCCTCTTTTGGTAACCTGCCCTGGCGACAGGTGTTCACTGACCCACAGTTGCAGGCGCTCATTGAGCAGGGACTGGAGAAGAATGCCGACCTGCAGAACGCTGCACTGACGGTAGAGATGTACGAAACCATGCTCAAGGCTGCTAAGCTTGCCTTCCTGCCAGCTGTGCAGTTCGGTTCTAACAATGGCATGGGAACCATCTCTACGCTGCATACTGATCCGTCTGTCACTACCAAGGCCTACACTCTGCCCGTCAGTGCCAGCTGGACCATCGACCTCTTTGGTAATATTCTTTCACAGAAACGCTCTACGCAGATGAAGCTTCTGGGCATGAAGGACTACCAGATGGCCGTTCGCGCACAGATTGTCTCAGGCATCGCCAACTGTTATTACACCCTGCTCATGCTCGACGAACAGCTGGCCATTGTTAATGAGATGAGCCGCATGTCGAAAGAAACGTGGGAAATGATGAAACTCCAGTACCAGCTTGGACGTGTTCGCTCAACTGGCGTGCAGAGCGCAGAGGCTGCCTATCTCTCTACACAGACTACGGCCAACGACTTCCGTCGTCAGATACGTGCTACAGAGAATGCGCTCTCACTGCTCATCGGACAGGCAGGACAGCAGATTCCTCGTTCCACACTCGCGCAGCAGTCATTGCCCACAGAGTTTAGCGCTGGTGTTGGCATACAGCTGTTGCAAAACCGTCCTGACGTCCATAATGCAGAGATGCAGCTCGCTGCCTGCTTCCACGATGTACAGACGGCTCGCTCACAGTTCTATCCTTCCATCTCCATTGGTGCTACAGGAGCCTTTACCAATAGCAATGGTCAGATGAACCCAGGTAAGTGGCTCACCACGCTGTTTGGCAATCTCACACAGCCTATCTTTGCACGTGGAGCACTTATTGCCAACCTGAAGGTCAGCCAGATAAAGTACGAGCAGGCATTCAACACTTGGCAGAAGGCAATTCTTTCGGCTGGCAACGAGGTCAGCAATGCGTTGGTCAGCTACAACGCCTACGACGCCAATGCTGCCATCGAGGCAGAGCGTGTGGCTGTGCTTACCAAGAATGTCGAGGATACCCAGGCACTCTATCGCAGCAGTGGCTCGTCCTATCTTGAGGTACTCACGGCTGAGCAGCAGTTGCTCAATGCACAGCTCTCACTCGTCACCGACAACTTCAATAAGATGCAGGCTGTCGTCAGCCTTTACACTGCACTCGGTGGAGGAGGGCGCTAAACCTATTGATAATTGACAATTGACAATTGATTATTATGGCAAGTGAAATAAGTCCAAGAGCTGAAATCGACCCAAGGGCGAAAATAGGCAACAACTGTAAGATATTCCCATTCGTCTATATTGAAGGCGACGTGGAGATTGGTGACGGATGTATCATCTTCCCCTTCGTCAGTATATTAAATGGTACGCGCATGGGAGGCCACAACAAAATCCATCAGGGAAGTGTTATCGGTGCACTGCCACAGGACTTCATGTTCCGTGGAGAGAAGTCTGAGTGCATCATCGGCAATAACAACATCATCCGCGAGAATGTGGTCATCAACCGTGCCACTCATACTGGTGGACAGACCGTTATCGGCAACGACAACTTCCTCATGGAGGGTGCACATATCTCTCATGACACCAAGGTGGGCAATCAGTGCGTCTTTGGTTACGGAACAAAGATTGCAGGCGACTGCGAGATAGGCAATGGAGTCATTTTCTCCTCCTCTGTCATTGCCAACCCCAAGACAAGGGTAGGCGAGGGTGCTATGGTACAGGCTGGATGCACCTTCTCAAAGGACATCCCACCATACATTATCTGCACCAAGCGTGAGGCCTATGGTGGTGTCAACAATGCTATGTGCAAGGTGTATGGCATCGACGAAAAGGTAATCAAGCATCTGGCTAATGCCTATCGTCTGGTGTTCCATGGTAATACCTCTGTCTTCGATGCTGTCAACCAAATCAAGGAACAGGTGCCTGACAGTCCTGAAATTCGTAATATCGTCAGCTTTATTGAGAATACTCAGTTAGGTATTATCAGTAAGCTCTGAATATTCACTCACAAAAGAGCCCCCCTTTCATCAAGGGTGGTTCTTTTGTTTTTCTCCCTCAAATCTCCTCCTATAGGAAAGGATAGTGGAGTTCACTCACTGACCATCTTAATTGTAGTAAAAAAATGAAAGCGGTTTCATTGGCAATTTAAACCAAATGTATTGCCGATTTAAATCAAATGTATTTGCAATTTAAATCAAATGTATTTTCAATTTAAATTAAATGTATTGTAATTTTACCAATATGGTAAAAAAATTCAAGTCGGTATGTTCTTGTAACGAAACTGACTTATATGGGTGATACAGGAAAGTGGCGCAAGGTAGTAGGGCAGCCAGAGGTTTTAGCACGGAGTGGAGCGATGTTTGCACTTCGTGTTATGGTGTATTCCACCAACTTCGGTCCTGGCACTAAGGGACTGTATTGCAATACTTGGCGTGTGCGCAGGAACTGCTGATGTGAGAACTCGTCGTTGAAGCAGTAGGCATAGTCCATGATGTTGTGTGCCTGATATTCCTCCAGTGTCTTGCAGTCCTTTCGTACAGCTAAATCGGCCATTTTGAAGGTCTTTATTCCTAAGGCTGTTTGTTGCTTAATGTACTCGCTGATGTAACTTACGTAGTTGGTGTAGTCGCTGATGTGGGTATCGTCACAGGCATCGTCCATCTCGCACTCCTCGGCAGAGAAGGTATGGAGCAGTCCTAAGTAATGTCCCAACTCGTGTGCCACGGTGTTGACAATATAGTTGGGGTTATAGGTGTTAGCCTCCTGCCATTCGTAGATGTATTGGTTATTGATCAGGCAGCCCCAGGGAGCCGTCAGGTAGGAATAGCCGTTAGCCTGGTCAGTGGTATAGAGGCTGTCCAGTGGGTGTGCCGTTGGCATGACTGGCAGGTTCGACAGTCCCATGGTCACATGTTCCTTGCTCTCTTCTTTGAAGTGGAATATATAGATGTTGATGTATCTCCTCAGGTTCTGGGCATAGTCAGCATACTGGCGGTTGTCTTGGTTGTCCGATCTCAGGAAGTCCTCAGGCAAGTAGTCGGTGAAGCTTACCTCATGGCGCATGACGCCTGGCTCGTCAAGCAGGTTGCCCTTGTCGTCATATCGTGCCATTTCGAACTCCACGTTCATGTGGTTGGAGTCGTATAGCTTGTTTACCCCTGTTAGAATCTTTGCCAGATGGCCTTCTTTGACATATTGTTGCTCGTCCTCCTTGTCGTTGTAAAGGACGTGGAACATCACAGGCAGCCGATACACGTAGTCATCCAGACTGCCTGTGTATGCTGGCTGGCTGAGTTTGACGGTTCTGGTCAGGTTGCCTGTACTGACGGTAAGAGTTCCTTGACGTGGCGTTTGTGTCAGGTTAGGACTGACCCATAGGACGATGTCGTCATTGCCTTTGCCGTTGTTCTTTATGGGTTTGCACCACTGTACGTTGCTTCTGACGTTCCATGAAGCGTCACTCTTGACTGAAATGGTCTGTTCGGTAATGTCGGTCCCCAGTACGAGTGTCTCGCTGCTGAGTGTTAGTGTTCTGGCGTCATTATCGCTTGAGCAGCCTGTCAGCACCATGATTGCCAGTGTCAAAAGTAATATAGAATAAGTCTTCATCTTCTCTTTGTTATGTTGTTTCGTTTGCAAATATACTTATTTCTGCTAATTAATGTGCCCGTTAGGTACTTTTATTTAAATGTTTTTAGGTATTGGTAGGACAAAAGGTCCCTTTTCTCGCGCGCGTACCATAATATATTATATATAAGAGAGAAGGCAAAGTGACAAGGGAGTGATGATAAGTACGAAATGTTTGGAAAATGGACGTCTGAAGATGCGTTTTGTTAATTTTTTTAGGTTTTTTGTTACTTTTTTGTGATTTTATTCGTTTTTTTTAAAAGTATGTACTATCTTTGCACCTTTGACGAAAATATGATTAATTAATTTAAATAAACGAGAGAGAATTTATGGAAAAAAGATTAACGATGTTTTTCGCCTCGCTGTTCCTTTGCGTAGGAATGGCTGTGGCACAAACTACAGTTAAGGGTACTGTATTCTCACAGGACGACGGACAGCCGATTATTGGTGCCGCTGTTCAGGTGGAAGGTACAAAGATTGGTCTGCTGACGAACATGGATGGTGAGTTTACCATCACTTTGCCAGCCGGCAAGACCCAGTTGAAAATCTCTTACCTCGGTATGGAATCGCAGGTGGTAGCTGCCAAGAACGGCATGCGCGTCTTCTTGAAGAGCGACGCTAATGCTCTCGAAGAGGTGGTAGTCACCGGTTACGGTTCAGGTAAGAAGATCGGCTCATTAGTCGGTTCGCTGAAGGTCGTGGATAACAAAGTAATGGCTCAGTCGGTTACACCATCGTTTACCGATGCTCTGGCTGGTCAGGTAGCTGGTCTGTCAGTGCTGTCATCGTCTGGTGACCCCTCGCAGGCTGCAACTATTCGTCTGCGTGGTGTGAACTCCATCAACTCTTCGAACGCTCCGCTGTTCATCCTTGATGGTGCTCCTATCTCTGCAACACTGTTCTCAACACTGAACCCTGCTGACATCGAGTCAGTTACGGTGCTGAAGGATGCTTCTTCAACCGCTATTTACGGTTCACGTGCTGCTAACGGTGTTATCGTGATTACTTCGAAGAAAGGTAAGTTGAACGAGAAGGCTAACATCTCCTTCCGTGCACAGTATGGTATCTCTACTCCTGTAGAGGACGGTCTGGAAATGATGAACTCTCAGCAGTACGTCCAGTTCCGTGACAAGATTGGTCAGCCTGTCAGCGACGAGATTCGTAACCTGGTTGACAAGTACGGTCTCTCAACTAATTGGCGCGACGAGCTGCTTAGCAACAGCGCTCCTACTTATACGCTGGAGGCTACAGTGAGCGGTGGTAGCAACACAACGAACTACTACATTTCTGCCAACCACCACAGCCAGGACGGTCTGATTGAGTCGTCAGGCATGAAGCGTGAGGCTCTGCGTATCAACCTTGACACCCGTGTAACGGAGTGGCTGAAGGTAGGTCTGCAGTCAAACCTCGGTGTCAGCTCTTATCAGACGAACGCTGAGTCAAGTGCTACCGATGGTATCTATCTTGCAAACCCAATGGTTGCTGCCCGTATGGCTATGCCATTCGATGTCCCCAACTACTACACGATTGATGAAAACGGAAACATCATCTGGGGCGAGCGTGCTGCCCGTTTCCACTACAGTGGCTTTAACTTGCCTTGGTGGACCAACGACCATCGTGAGCGCAAGAGAAAGACCGTAACGGTGAACCTGAATACATACGAGCAGGTTACTCCGCTGCAGGGACTTACCATCCGTGCACAGCAGGCACTCTATGGCTATGACTACACCTATTCTGGTGTTACCGTCCCTTACGAGGCTTTCACAACCCCAATGGGTGACAAGATTTCCGCTAATAATGGTAGCGTGAGCGATGCTTTCACACGTTACTACTCATTCACCTTCACCAATACAGCTGAGTACAAGCGTAACATCAAGGGACACTTCTTCTCACTGCTGCTTGGTCAGGAGTCAATCATCACGAAGTCGCGCTCATTCAGCGTCGCTACTGAGGGACAGACAGACCCACGTCTGACAACACTGCTCAATGGTACGACCATTCAGATTAACGATGACTATATTGATGACTCTCGCTACGAACAGGTGTTCAACTCTTACTTCGGAGCGCTGAGCTACAACTACAACGAGAAATACTTTGTTGACCTGTCACTGCGTACTGACGGTAGCTCGAAGTTCGCTCCCGATCACCGTTGGGCTACGTTCTGGTCGGTAGGTGCCATGTGGAATGCCAAGAAGGAAAGCTTCCTGAGCGACGTGAAGTGGCTGACCGCTTTAGAACCACGTATCAGCTATGGTACAACAGGTAACTCATCTGGTGCAGGCAGTTACGACTACTACGGATTGTTTGGTGGTGGTAGCCTTTATAATGGTTCTTCAACCATGAGCATCGCAAGTGCAAGCAACTACGAGCTGACTTGGGAGACGGTGAAGGCACTGAACGTTGGTTTGAGTTTGGGACTGTTCGACCGCGTCATGCTGAACGTTGACTACTATTCAAAGAAGACTGTCGATATGCTGATGGATATTCCTTATTCTTACACCACCGGTTTTGGTAGCGGTGATGGTAACATCGGTTCAATGACCAATAAGGGTGTTGATATTGACATCGACGTGAACATCATGAAGACCAAGGATTTCCGTTGGGACTTCAAGGCCAACTTCAACTACAACAAGAACGAAATTACCGAGCTCTTTGCCGGACGTGACGAGTACATCATTGCCAATACTGGTTTGAAACTGCAGGTAGGCAAGCCTTATGGTGAGTTCTACGTTGTACGTTATGCTGGTGTTGACAGTCGTGACGGTAAGCCCATGTGGTACGACAAGGACGGCAACCTGACCAAGGTATATAACGAGGAGCGCGATGCCGTATTCGTTGGCAAGCAGCGCTACGCGCCTTACAGTGGTGGTTTCGGTACCAGTGCTACATGGAAGGGCCTGATGGTCAGCGTTGACTTTGCTTGGCAGGCGAAGAAGTACATGACTAACAACGATAACTACTTCACCAAGAATGCTAACATGGGTACATCCTACAACCAGACAACCGACATGCTGAATGTATGGACCAAGCCTGGTGACGTTACTGACATCCCTGCCTACGGTGAGGAGATTCAGTTTGATAGCCACCTCTTGGAGAACGCTTCGTTCCTGCGTCTGAAGAACGTTACCATCCAATATACCTTGCCAAAGAAATGGATGGACTATACACGCGTGCTGAAAGGTGCAAGAATCTATGCCATCGGACGTAACCTCTTGACCTTTACGAAGTTCTCAGGATATGACCCAGAGCCAGACATCAACCTGGTTAAGTTCAACTATCCTAACACACGTCAGTTCGTAATTGGTGCTGAATTAACATTTTAATTAAAGAGAAAGGAAACAACGATATGAAAAAGATATATTTTTCACTGATGCTGGCTGTTGCAGCACTGTTTACTTCCTGCGATATGGACAAGGCACCTTATGGCGCTCTTGACGAGAACACTGCCGTTCAGAGCATGAACGACGTGACCAGCTTCCGCAATGGCCTCTATGGCAACCTGCGCTCCATTACCAACAGCAACTGGCTGTTCTATCCGGAGGTACAGATGGATATCTTCCACGGCTTGATTAACAATGGTAACCGTGGCGGTACGTTCTCCAACGGATTGCTTAACTCTTCTGACGGCGATATTGAAGACTTCTTCAGCAGCATGTATTTCGTCATTGCGAAGACTAACTACTTTATTAATAAGGTAGAGACGATGAAGGCTGATGCTGCCTTTGCTGACAACCTCGACGTACTGAACCGCTATCAGGGTGAGGCTCGCTTCGTACGTGCTTACTGCTACTTCTGGCTCGCTGAGCACTTCTGCCGTCCTTACGACGCTGCTGCTGGTGATCAGGCTGCTCTGGGTATGCCTATCGTTACAGAGTACAACCCCTCTGGTATGGTAGAGACTTATCCCAGCCGTAGTACACTGAACGAGACCTATAAACTGATTGAGGACGACCTCGCTGCAGCACTCACAGCACTGCAAACTAGTGAGCAGACCGACAAGACTCAGCTGGTTCCCGAGGCTTCTTATCTGTCATCTAACGCTGTGCTCTCTCTGCAGGCACGTGTAGCCCTGGCAAAGAAGGATTATGCTACAGCACTGACCAAGGCTGAGCAGGTCATCAACTCTGGCATCTACACACTGGTAGAGCCTGAGGCATACGCTGACATGTGGTCGAAGGATACTGGTAGCGAGATTATCTTCATGCCTTTTGCAAACAAGAACGAGCTGCCTGGTGGACTGGGAAGCAACTTCCTGAGCAATACTGACGACCAGTCAGACTATATCACTACTTTCGAGATGCTGAATCTCTATGGTGATGGTGACGTTCGTTTCGATGCTTTCTTCACTGTTAACCGTCTGAATGTTGAGGGTACGCTCTATGGTGCATACGTGTTCAACAAGTTCCCTGGCAATGACGACCTGAGAACAGCTACCACACGTAACTTCCAGAACAAGGCAAAGGTCTTCCGTCTGAGCGAGATTTACCTTATTGCTGCTGAGGCAGCTGCTGCATCTGGTAATGCAGAGAAGGCAAACAAGTATCTGAACGACCTGCGTGCTAAGCGTATCATTGATTATACAGCTGAGACCTATAGTGGTACTGACTTGCAGAACCAGATACGCGAAGAGCGCCTGAAGGAACTTATCGGTGAGGGCTTCCGTTTCACTGACCTTCGCCGTTGGAACATGGGCTTCCAGCGTTATGGTGACCATCCTGAAAATCCTGCACTGAATGGCGTAATAGTAGCTGCTGGTCGTGAACTGAGCTACGACAAGGATGACCATCGCTTCATTTGGCCTATTCCTTCTACTGAGATGGATGCCAACCCGAACTTGAAGGGACAGCAGAACCCTGGCTACTAAAATGAAAGATTAAAGATTAAAGATTAAA
>JAFPED010000102.1 GCA_017423565.1 Prevotella sp.
ACCAATACCTGTCCAGAGTGAAGGAAGATTGAAGAACAGACAGTTGTGGTCTTCAGTCCAACCTGGACCCTTGAAGGCGATAAGCTTGGTATCGGCATTTGTCTCAACCTCAAGACCCTTATAGATAGGATGTGATGAGTGATCCTTCTTGAACTTATGGTCAGGATACAGCTCTACAGCCATCTTCCATACATCGTTGTTGATACCACCAAAGCCTGTTCCGATAGCACGGTCGTTACTCTTCATCTCATCAAGACTGATACGGCCGAGATGTCCGGCATAAACAGTAGCATGGCTCCACAGCAGCAGGCTTCCACCTTCCTTATACCACTCCTTGATAAATGGTGTAGCAGCCTCTACAATCTCTGGCATAGCAAATACTTCACCTTCGCCAACACCTTCGAGGTCGCGCAGCCAGAACAGAACACGGTATGGATCGATATCGTCGGTGCTCTTTATATCGCCGAAGTAAACGTACTTAGCGGTTGGATAGGTCTCGTGCAGCCACAACCAAGCTGAAGCCTCATCGTCGTCACCATTCTCTACCAACTCCTCAGGTGTTGCATAAACGCTCAGGAAGCCAATAGCGGTCTTACCAATACGGAGCGATGACTTAGCTGACAGAGATGTACCCTTCTCGTTTTGGGCAACCAGTGTTACATCCCATGTGTCGCCTGTTTCTACATCGCTGATGGTATAGCTGGTTGCAGAACCGCTAAGAGTCTCATTGATGGTGCGCACGCCATTGGTTGCTGTAAGTAAGATAGAAGTTGCATCTACAGCCTTGTTCCATTCTACAAGTGCATCGTAACCACCTTCTTTATCAACCTGACTCATCTGTACGCCAGTAATGCTTGTGGCACCCTCGCGAAGATAACTCTTGATAACACCTGTTGAGAAGTTTGTACCATCAGTAAGTTTGAACACATACTCAAAAGGTACATTGGTTGGTACATTCTTATGGGTATAGCTACTGCCGCTAACCATCTCGCTTGAAGAGAGTGTGCCATTACGATAGACCGACACCAACATCTGCGTTACCTGCGCATTGGGTGATGGCCATGTCCAAATATAATCGTCGCCAGAAAGCGAACCTGTTATCTGTGATGCATCGGGAGCGCTGAGCTTCATTGCCTCGCGGTCGATGTCCTTGTCCTGACATGCAGTCAGGACTAAGGCTACCATCGCCAATATAATGAATGATATTTTTTTCATAACTGTATTAATTATCTTCTTAACTACTTAACTTCTTAACTACTTAATTGTATCCCTTGTTCTGGGTATAGAGACCAGGCACATAGTAGAGCTGGATATATGGCAGAGGGAAGTACTCATTCTTGCCTGCTGTGAAGTGGGCATCCTTGTAGTACTGTGCATATGTCTGCTTGCCATAGGTTACGTCCTTCTCGGTCTCAAAGAATGCATTCAGTGTCTGAGAAGCGATACCCCAGCGACGAAGGTCGAAGAAGCGGTTGCTCTCCATAGCCAACTCAAGGCGGCGCTCCCACTGCAGGCACTTACGTGCTGTTTCCTTATCCTGGAAGTAAGATGTAGGATAGAGAGCGATGTCACACTGGTCGGCAGCGTATGCAATGTGCTTTGCAACAGAATTCTTAGCGCGCTGACGGATATTGTTAATGATGGTACGTGCCTCTTCAAGAGCACCTGTCTCAATCAGAGCTTCGGCACGCATAAGCATCACGTCGGTATAGCGCAGTACATAGTCGTTCATAGCGAATGCCTGCCATGGGTTGTCGAATGTCTCGCCCTTAGAACGCTGTGGTACTTCCTTCAGAGAGGCATAGTAGCCATAGGTGTTAGGTGTACGAGAGTTGTCGGTAGTCATGGTGTACTGAGCCTCGTATTTGTATGGGAATGTAGGCATACCTACTGTGTGGAACAAACGTGGATCCCACTTCTGTGCTGTTGGAACGCCATTGGTAGGATAAGCTATCTCCTTGTTAAAGTCGTCGAACATGGGCAGACCATCCTTTGTCTTAAAGGCATTTACCAGGTTCTGTGTAGGCTTGTGGAAGTCCCATCCGCATGACCAGATGCCCCAGCAACCATTCAGCATGTTACTCCAGTTTGCACGACCATACAGTGTATTATCGTCCTGATAGTCAGAGTGCTGTACTGCAAAGATGCTCTCCTTAGAGTTCTTATACTCAGGCAGGAAAATGTCGCCAAAGTCCTCAAGATAGCCATACTGTGAGTTAGCCACCTCCTGTGTGTACTTCAGTACTTCCTGCATATACTGGCTGTTGATGTGGCTTACGCCGGTATTTGCCTCATATCCGTCGCCCCAGGCCATAGTGAGGTAGCACTTTGCCAGATAGGCAGCTGCAGCAATCTTATTGGCACGTCCGCCCTGAGCCTGCTGTGCTGGCAGTACATCGTAGGCAGCCTTAAAGTCGGCCACAATCTTCTGCATCAGCTCATCGTGAGTAAACTCATTATTAGGAGTCTGCTCCTCGGTGTGGTTCTTATAAACCTCCTCATCAACCCAGGGCACCTGATTCCAAAGCTGAACCAGCTTGAAATAGAAGTGAGCACGGAGGAAACGAACCTCACCCTCACGAATAGCCTTTGTCTGGGCATCCATAGTCTCGCTGTTGGCCAATGAAACCAATGCACGGTTACAACGGCTTATTGAACAGTAGAAGTGATACCACAGCTCATCCATGTGGTCGGGAGTAGAAGCTGTCAAAGTAGACCATACCTCTACTGGATGATAGTTTGTATCGGTGGTTCCTGAGCCGCCTTTCATAGCGTCGTCGGATGACACATCGCCATAGGGCCAGAGATTAAACGGATAGGTGTACCAGTCGTCACCGAGTTTTGCGTAAGCTGCTGTAACCATCTCCTCGGGCTGGCTCGTTGCCAGATCTTCGCTAATGACGCCTTTGGGTGTCACGTCTATGAAATCGTTGCACGAAGTGAGTGAACCGCAAACGATCAGACCTGCGCATATTGATTTATATATTGTTTTCATAACTCTATAATCTTAATTCTAAATTCTTAACTCTTAATTAAAACGAAGTCTGGATACCAAATGAAATGCTGGTGCTATTAGGATACATCCAACGTGGGTTCTCTGGATCCGAGCAAGTAAGTGAGCTACTCTTAATGGTGAGTAAGTTATGTCCAGAAACGTATACACGAGCACTGGTCATGTTCAACTTGCTGAGCAGACTCTTTGGGATGTTGTAACCAAGCTGTACCTGACGGAGCTTTGCGTATGAGCCATTCTCAACAAAGTAGGTAGAGGCACGGTTTTCGTTGCCAGTATTGTTGGTGGTCAAAGCAGGAATCTTGCTACCGGTGTTAGCAGTGGTCCATGCGCCAAGCATACGGTTACCCTTGTTAGAACCAGCATCGGTAATGCTGTAGAAGTCGGTCTGGAACTTCTGGTCGTTGTAAACGTCCTGTCCAGCAACACCCTGCCAGAACATATTGAAATCGAAGTTCTTATAGCTCAGGTCAACATTAAGACCCCATGAGAAGTTGGGTACTGGATTGAAAATCCAAGTCTGATCCTGCTCGTTGATGATACCATTACCATCCAGGTCGGCATACTTCAGACCACCTACGCGAGCGTTATCCTGGCCACTTGCCAGAACTTCATCGCGATTCTGGAACAGTCCGTCAACCACATAACCCACGATAGAACCATAAGGATGACCAGACTCTACAAGATTCTCCTTTGCTGTGTGAACATACGAACCTGTAGTTGTTTCGGGCAGATAAGTAACCTTACTGCGATAGAAGTCCAGATTACCATTTACATTGTAAGTCAGGCCGTATTCGGTTGTATGACGATAGCCAAGGGCAAATTCCATACCCCAGTTCTTGAGACTTGGACCGTTAAGCCAGCTGGCACCACCTTCACCCATCGAACCCAGATAGGCAGGGTTGATAAGCATATCCTTTACCTTTTTAATATAGGCGTCGACTGTACCATAGAGTGAGCTGCCGAAGAAACGGAAGTCAAGACCCAGGTTCCACTGTTCAGTAGTCTCCCACTTCAGATTGTTGTTCTGAGCCTGTGTGGCACGGAAACCAGAAGGGAAGATACCGCTACCAGCCAGATTCAGGTCGTAGGCTGTAGACTCGTTGCGGCCGCCACCGTATGTAGCTGCATAAAGACCATAGCGAGCATAGTTTGAGATAGCCTGGTTACCAGTCTGACCCCAAGAAGCACGAATCTTCAGATCGTCGATCCAGCTCTGCTTCAGGTGCTGAGAAATACGATAACCGAGTGTAGCAGCTGGGAATGTACCGTAGCGGTTGTTCTCACCGAAGCGGCTAGAGCCGTCATGACGGATGGTGAACGAAGCCAACAACAAATCTTTGTAGTTATAGTCGAGCTTGCCGAAAAATGATACAAGGTTGTAGCCCTCCTGCATACCAGTAGCACGCTGTGTACCAGTTGCTGCATCTGGATACATATAGTCATAATTCTCGAGTGCGAACATCTGTGCGTATGCATTCGACCACTCATTGATATCTCTGTGAAGCTCCATACCGCCCAGTACGATGAAAGAATTGTCGGTACCGATGGTGAAGTTATAGTTTGCAGTATTTGACCATGTCCACTTAACCGATGTCTTGGCGCCCATATTTGCTGATGGAGTAGAGTTGTTTACAACATCAGAGTGCCAGGTGTATGTTACACTGTGGATATTCTCCGACCAGAGGTCGAGACCGAAGTTAGAACGCAGCAGCAGTCCCTTAATGGGCTCAATGTTCACGAATGCGTTACCGAAGATACGCCACATTTTTAAGCGGTTGTCGCGATTGTGATACAACTCACGCAGTGGATTCTGACGGTCGCTCATGCCACCAACAGGGCCAGAGAATGTTACACCGTCCTCCTCATATACTGGGAGAGTTGGCGACATCTTAAGCGCATTCTCCAAAGGCTGACAGTCAACCTGATTAGAATATGTGATAGTAGTATTTTCACCAATGGTAATCAGCTTGTTTACCTTGAAACTGGTGTTGATACGACCTGAGAAACTCTCAAAGTCTGTGTACTTCAAGATACCATTATTCTTTTTGTAGCCAAATGAGAATAAAACTGATGACTTGTCTGTAGCGTTAGAGATAGAAA
>JAFPED010000103.1 GCA_017423565.1 Prevotella sp.
AGCAATATTTAATATAAGAAATGGCAGTACGTAAATTAAAGCCAGTTACCCCTGGTCAAAGACACAAAGTTATTGGCACGTTCGAGGATATTACTGCATCCGTGCCAGAGAAGTCTCTCGTTTACGGTAAGCGTTCTACCGGCGGTCGTAATAACACCGGTAAGATGACCGTTCGCTACATTGGTGGTGGTCACAAGAGAAAGTTCCGTCGTATCGACTTCAAGCGTGAGAAGGATGGTGTTCCTGCTGTAGTAAAGACAATCGAGTATGATCCAAACCGTTCAGCTCGCATTGCACTTCTTTTCTACGCAGATGGTGAAAAACGTTACATTATTGCTCCAAACGGACTTAAGGTGGGTACAACAGTTATGTCTGGCGCAGAAGCAGTTCCTGAGGTAGGTAACTGTCTTCCACTTGCTAACATTCCAGTAGGTACCGTTATCCACAACATCGAGCTTCGCCCAGGTCAGGGTGCGCTCCTCGTTCGTTCGGCTGGTAATTTCGCTCAGTTGACTTCTCGTGAAGGTAATTACTGTGTAATTAAGCTCCCTTCAGGTGAAACTCGTCAGATTCTGAGTGCTTGTAAGGCTACTGTTGGTGCCGTTGGTAACTCAGACCACGCTCTTGAGCAGTCTGGTAAGGCAGGTCGCTCTCGCTGGTTGGGTCAGCGTCCTCACAACCGTGGTGTTGTTATGAACCCTGTAGATCACCCAATGGGTGGTGGTGAGGGCCGTCAGTCAGGTGGTCACCCACGTTCACGTAAGGGTCTGTACGCTAAGGGTCTCAAGACTCGTGCACCTAAGAAGCTTTCAAACAAGTACATCATTGAAAGAGCTAACAAGAAGTAATTAACTCAAAACGAAAAGAAATTATGAGTCGTTCACTTAAAAAAGGTCCATATATCAACGTTTCTCTCGAGAAGAAGATTCTCGCAATGAATGAGAGCGGAAAGAAGACCGTAGTTAAGACTTGGGCAAGAGCTTCAGTTATCTCTCCTGACTTCGTAGGTCACACTGTAGCTGTCCATAACGGTAACAAATTCATCCCTGTCTATGTAACTGAAAACATGGTTGGTCACAAGCTCGGTGAGTTCTCTCCAACACGTCGCTTCGGTGGACACGCTGGTAACAAGCGCTAAGACAGGTCCATAACCATTTAAATTTATAGAAATATAATGGGAGCAAGAAAACATATTGCGGCTGAAAACAGAAAAGCAGCCAAGAAATCATTATACTTTGCCAAGCTCGTTGGCGTTCCTTCTTCTCCACGTAAGATGCGCTATGTCGTAGATATGATTCGTGGTATGGAGGTTAATCGCGCACTTGGCGTACTCCGTTTCTCAAAGAAGGCAGCTTCTGCTGACGTTGAGAAGCTCCTTCGCTCAGCTATCGCAAACTGGGAAGCTAAGAACGAGCGTAAGGCAGAAGACGGTGAACTCTACATCTCTAAGGTTTTCGTCGATGAGGGCGTTACCTTGAAGCGTATGAGACCTGCACCTCAGGGTCGTGGCTACCGCATCCGTAAGCGTAGCAACCATGTAACTCTGTTTGTTGATACCAAAACTAATGAAGATAAATAAAGAATAGAATGGGACAGAAAGTTAATCCAATAGCAAACCGACTCGGTATTATCCGTGGTTGGGATTCAAATTGGTTCGGTGGTAAGAACTTCGGAGACAACCTCGCTGAGGACCTCAAGATCCGTAAGTATCTTAACGAGCGTCTCGCTAAGG
>JAFPED010000007.1 GCA_017423565.1 Prevotella sp.
CTGGTGATCTGGAAGGTACCCAGCAGAGTGGCATGGCCTTCGACTTGAAAACTGCTAATCTGGCACAAGACGGACAACTCATTCAGATGGCTCGCGACGAGGCACAACGCATTATTGACGACGACCCTACATGTCAAAATGTTAAATATGAAATATTGTGGAACAGGTTGCGAGAACTGCGTAAAACAAACATTAACTGGGCTGCAATATCCTAACAGAAGTGTTAAAATACACACAAATAGTGTTAAGAGTGAACCGATTTCACAAAATATTTATTACCTTTGCAGCGTTCTTTTCTTTGAGGTGACCATTAATACCTCTAAAACCAAAACCAAGTTATGATTTTAAAACAGCTTAAGACAATTGCATTAATTACAGTAGCCACACTGAGTACTATCCCTACTATGGGACAGGACCTTTTAGCCAATCAGGCACCCATCGACCGTAAGATGAAGGCCGTGGACTCAGTAGCTTTCAGACAGTTACTCCAAACAGAAGCAACCGAAATGCCAGGTTCTGATCTCTATCAGAGCTGGGACAACAGATATGTAAGCCGTGCCAACGGCATCCTTCCTGACGAATATCGTATTGACCTGCGTGACTTCCACATGCCTACTCCAAGCCGTGTGGTAACATCGAACTTCGGTGCACGCTGGGGACGTCAGCACAAAGGACTGGACATCAAGGTATATATCGGCGACACCATCCGCGCTGCATTCAGCGGTAAGGTACGTATCGTACGTTACGAGCCAAAAGGCTATGGTAACTATGTTGTTATACGTCACGACAATGGTCTGGAAACCGTTTATGGCCACATGTCAAAGCACTTGGTACGTGAGAACCAGGAAGTAAGGTCTGGACAGCCCATCGGACTGGGTGGAAACACTGGTCGTAGCACTGGTTCACACCTGCACTTCGAGACACGTCTTTGTGGTGTAGCACTCAACCCAGCATTGATGTTCGACTTCAAGAACCAGGATATCGTTGATGACTACTACCTCTTCCGTAAGTCAACCTACGATCAGGAATCTGCTCAGGCAACACGCCTGCGTGGTGTTGGCGGCACTGCTGTTGCTCCTGCAGAGCCCAGAGCACGCCAGGAAGTAGCTGCCGTTACTCCTGCTCCACGTCAGAATACCGTTGCCAGCAACGTACGTTTCCACAAGGTCAGCAAGGGTGAGACCCTGTACTCCATCGCACGTAAGCGTGGTACAACTGTTGACAAGCTGTGCAAGCTGAACCACATTGGCAAGAACTTCCGACTGACTCCTGGTCAGGTACTGAAGTACAACTAAGAAAACGACAAATAGAGAATAACAGACCC
The DNA here is from genome assembly GCA_017423565.1 of Prevotella sp. Classification (GTDB taxonomy): domain Bacteria; phylum Bacteroidota; class Bacteroidia; order Bacteroidales; family Bacteroidaceae; genus Prevotella. The sequence goes on from JAFPED010000007.1 coordinate 1,325, forward strand.
GTGTCCACAATGTGAGCACGGGTCTTTCTTTTTGGTCATTCCAGATATGCCTATCTCAATACAAAAGCTGTAAAGACACGACCCGAACGGATACCTAACCTACGTGCAGAGAAATAATCGTCACACTGCTGATAAGTACAGATGCCAGACAACTGGATGTGCTCAGTTGTCAAGCCACAAGCCAACAGCTGCTGCTGGTTGCATGCCCATAAGTCAAGATGCCATTTGTCATCACGGCGTGACATGCGTTCCATACAGAAACCGGCATTAGCAAAAGCATCATATACCTCATCACCCACTTCGAAAGCGTCAAGACCAATACCAGGACCAATAACAGCACGTAGCGTTTCTGGCTTGGAGCCATAAGCTTTCACCATTGCCTCAACAACATAGCAGACTATACGTTGGACAGTGCCTCGCCAACCAGCATGGATAGCAGCAGCGGCATGATGTATTGGGTCGTAAATCAGCACAGGAATGCAGTCTGCTGTCGAAACGCCCAAACAGGCATCACAGACATTGGTCATTACAGCATCTACACCCTCCAGCTGCGCCTGACGCTCTTCTGGGTTCTTATGGAAGAAAGCAGGCGTTATCTGTTCCACACGTACCCCATGTACCTGATGAGGCAGCACCAGACGAGAAACATCAACACCTAAACAGTGACAAAGCAAAAGGCGATTCTGCTGAATAGCCTCAACAGCATCGCCACAATAAGCGTTAATATTAAAAGAACCATAGCTACCCTGACTGACACCACCATGACGTGTGGTACTGAAAGCCATAATGTGCTCACCAAGCTGATAGGTCAGTAAGACAGGTGTTTCCTGCTGGTTACTCTTCGTCATATTCGAAGTCATCCAAGTCCTCAATGTCTTCCAGTTCGTCTTCGTCCAGATATTCTATATCCTCATCCTCACCCTCATCTGCCATTTCTGCAGCAAACGAAGCCATGTCCTTATCACGATGGACAATAGAGTCGGAGGTAATGACAGAAGCCAGTTTATTGCTCTCTGCATTCAGCTCACGCCAGAGGACATCCTTCAGCTCGTCAAGATGCATTTGTGCCACAGCAGATATAAACACTACTGGTATCTCTTCACCATCGGCCTTCAACTGCTCCATGACCTCAGTACGTAGCATGTCTATAAGCTCCTCGTCCAGAAGGTCACACTTGGTAATGGCCAGCACACGGTGTTTGTCCAGCAACTCAGGGTTAAACTGTCGCAACTCATTCAGCAGGATATCATATTCCTTCTTGATATTCTCCGTATCGCCTGGAACCATGAACAAAAGCAGTGAGTTACGCTCAATATGCCGTAGGAAACGAAGACCAAGTCCCCTACCCTCGCTGGCACCTTCTATGATACCAGGTATATCGGCCATGACAAACGACTGATTGTCACGATAACCTACAATACCCAGCGATGGCTCCATCGTAGTAAACGGATAGTTGGCAATCTTAGGCCTCGCATTCGACAAGGCAGATACCAGTGTTGATTTACCTGCATTAGGGAAGCCCACCAGACCCACATCTGCCAATAGTTTAAGTTCAAGGATGATGGTCATCTCCTGCATGGGCTCACCAGGCTGGGCATAACGGGGTGCCTGGTTAGTGGCTGAACGGAACTGGAAATTTCCCAAACCGCCACGACCACCTTTCAGTAACAACACCTCCTGGCCGTCGTAAGTAACGTCGCAGACATACTTTCCTGTCTCTGCATTATAAACCACCGTACCACAAGGCACGTCAATATAGATGTCCTTGCCGTCAGTGCCATGACACTTTTCTTTACCTCCGTTGCCACCATGCTCTGCAAAGATGTGGCGTTCGTATTTCAGATGTAGCAGCGTCCAATAGTTATGATTACCACGCAGGTAAATGCTACCACCCTTGCCGCCATCGCCACCGTCAGGTCCTCCATTAGGGTTATACTTCACGTGGCGAAGGTGCATAGACCCTCGCCCACCCTTGCCTGAACGGCAACAAATCTTCACATAGTCAACGAAGTTAGATTCCATCTATTACTTTTTTTATATCCTCGAAGATACGTTCCAGCGTACCAAGACCATTAATATGGTGATGCAGACCTTCTTGCTTGTACCATTCAATGAGCGGTTGTGTCTGGGAATGATAGACAACAAGACGTTTCTTGATTGTCTCCTCATTATCATCAGCACGACCACTCTGCTGACCACGCAGGATAAGACGTTTCATCAACTCATCCTCTGGAACGTCCAGCTCTATCATGGCTGCCACCCTGTCACCACGCTCGTCAAGCATCTGCTTCAGTGCCTCTGCTTGTGGAATGGTACGTGGGAAACCGTCAAAAATAACACCCTTGTGTCCACGACCATACGAGTCATAGACATTTGCCAGAATGGAAACCATCAGCTCATCGGGGATAAGATTTCCCTTGTCAATATAGCTCTGGGCTGTCTTTCCCAACTCTGTGCCTTTCTTGATTTCCTCACGCAGCACGTCACCTGTTGAGATGTGTCCAAAACCATAGTGCTCAATCATCAGGTCGCTTTGGGTTCCCTTACCAGAGCCTGGAGCACCAAAAATTACAATATTCTTCATACTGATTTCTATCTTTATCGTGTCTTGTTTAATTGTGTTTTCTTTTTTTCCTGTATTATGCCACCACAAATCTGTCAAGTAATCACCTTTACGTGCCTCGACATCACTGGGTAAATGGGGTAGTTTTATCTGTCTCATATTATTCTACCAACGAATAAATCTCTGGAAGGTTACGACCCTGCTGGTCATAATCCAAGCCATAACCTACAATAAAGTCGTTAGGGATGGAGAAACAACTATAGTCAATGTTCAGGTCTTCCTCCAACTTGTCTGGTTTCACAAACAACGTACATATATGGATAGAGGCCGGGTTACGTGTACCAAGCGATTCTACCATCTGCTTCATCGTACGACCAGTATCGACAATATCCTCAACGATGATGACATGACGGTTAGTCAAGTCTTCGTTGATTCCCAATACCTCGTGAACCTTTCCTGTCGATATGGTTCCTTGATAGGATGCCAGCTTCACGAAAGATATCTCACACGGAATGGTGATGGCACGCATCAGGTCGGCAGCAAAAATGAACGACCCGTTAAGCACACCCAACAGCAAGGGATTCTTCCCTTCCATGTCACTACTAATCTGCGCTGCAACACGCTTTATCTGCTCTTTTATCTCTTGTTCCGAGATGGACGTTTTGAACGTTTTGTCCTTAATTTTTACGATACTCATGGGCTACTTTTTATTAATTTGCTACAAAATTACAAATTTTCTGGCAAAGAATGGTACGTGATTAGCAATAATTTTGTATTTTTGTCGGCGATGAAAATTTTTACAGGTGCTCAGATACATGAGCTGGACGATTATACGATAGAGCATGAGCCTATCGCATCAGTAGATTTAATGGAGCGTGCAGCCAAGGCCATCGCGCGAGCTATCAGCGAGCAATGGTCCACGCTCACACCCATTGTAGTGTTTGCCGGACCAGGCAACAACGGTGGTGACGCACTGGCCGTTGCACGGCTGTTAGCCACAGCTAACTATTCTGTGTCGGTCTATCTGTTCAACATCTCCGGACACTTGTCAGCTGACTGTGCAGTCAACCGACAGCGACTCAAAGAATGTAAACAGATACAGACATTCACAGAGGTTACCCAGGAGTTTGACCCACCACAGTTGGACGAACAGACACTGGTCATTGACGGCTTGTTTGGGTCAGGACTCAACAAGCCGCTGGCTGGTGGCTTTGCCTCACTGGTAAAGTATATCAACGCATCCCCGTCACGTGTGGTGAGTATCGACCTTCCCTCAGGGCTGATGAGCGAGGACAATACTTATAATGTACGCGCGAACATTATTAAAGCAGACCTGACACTGACGCTGCAACAGCAGAAGCTGGCCTTCTTCTTCCCAGAAAACCAAGAGTTCATAGGCAAGCTACGCATACTCGACATACGGCTCAGCCAGGAGGGAATACGTAAGATTGACGCTCAGTACAACCTTATCGAGGAAACAGAGATAAGACCGCTGCTACTGGGACGCGACCGTTACGCCCACAAAGGTAACATGGGCAATGCACTCATCATTGCCGGCAGCTATGGCATGGCAGGTGCTGCCGTACTGGCTACTAAGGCATGTCTGCGCTCTGGCGCAGGCAAGGTGACTGTCCACACCCCACGTCGTAACAACATGATTCTTCAGATATCCGTACCAGAAGCAGTGGTTCAGGTGGATCAGGAAGACACCATCTTCTCACAGGCTGTCGATACCGAGGACTATAACGCACTGGGCATCGGACCAGGATTAGGACAGAACGAGACAACAGCCATCGCACTCATTGCTCAGCTGCGACGTGCCACCTGTCCTGTGGTTGTCGATGCCGACGCACTGAACATGCTCGCCAACCACCGTGCATGGATGATGCAACTGCCCAAGGAGATTATCTTCACTCCTCATCCCAAAGAGTTCGACCGCATGGAGGGAAATGCTGCCGATAGCTACGAACGGCTGACGAAAGCCCGTGAGATGGCAGAACGACTGCAGGGGTATGTCATACTGAAAGGTCATTACTCCGCACTCTGCTGTCCTGACGGACATGTGATGTTCAACAACACTGGCAATGCAGGCATGGCAACAGCAGGCAGTGGCGACGTGCTGACAGGCATCATTACGGCACTGCTGGCACGTGGCTATAAACAGCGCGAAGCCTGCATGGTAGGCATGTACCTCCACGGACTGGCAGGCGACATTGCCGCCCGTCACGTTGGAATGGAAAGCCTCATAGCGAGCGACCTCATACAATATTTACCAGAAGCATTTAAACGACTAAACGATTAAGTAATAATATGACAAGCAAGAAACTTTTTATCGCTATGGCCATCATGGCCTGCACGTGCAGCATGACTGCACAGACACAACTGTCAAAGTACCAACCAGGCATCACCACCGACGGAGCCATATACTACCTGCCTAAGACGGCCATGCATTTCGTGGTACAAGTGGAGAAAACCACCTACACACCAGGCGAGTATGCTGCATACGCAGAGCGTTATCTCGCCTTACAAAACGTCAAGGCAGACAAATCAACCAGCTTCAGAGTAACCAAGGTGATAATGCAAACCGTAGGACAGGCAGACACAGCCAAATGCTTTGCAGTGAAGTTCAATGCAAAATCTACAGCCACCAACCTGGAACTGGCAGACGACGGCGTTCTATTGGCCATCAACAGTCAGGGCATCCGTCAGGAGCATCCACAGCGTTTCATTCCTGCTCCCAAGGTCAGACCAGTCAACCCACGACAGTTCCTCAATGAGGAGATACTCTCTGCAGGCAGCATGGCCAAGCGAGCCGAACTCATTGCCCAAGAGATATATAATGTACGCGAGAGCAAAAACCTGCTCACACGAGGTGAAGCAGACTACATGCCCAAGGACGGAGAACAACTGCGCATCATGCTCAACCAGCTGAACGAACAGGACGAGGCACTGACCCAGCTGTTTGCCGGCACCACCGTACGCGACACCAGCGAGTACATCATCATGACCTGCCCCATGCAAAGTGTCACTGACATGGTACTCTTCCGCCTGTCGCAGCACTTAGGTCTGGTAGAGGCTGACGACTTGTCGGGCGAGCCATACTACCTGACGGTAGAGGATTTGCACATCGTACCAGCACCAGCTCCAGACAAGAAGAAAAAGAAGAAGCTGGAGGAAGAAGGCATCTATGTCAACATACCAGGAAGGGCCAAAGTCACCGTCAGTCATAACAACCAGACACTTTATACAGAGGAGTGCACCGTTGCACAGTTTGGAAACGTCGAGCTGCTCAGTGCCGAACTCTTCAACAAGCGTTACATTACTCACCTGCGCCTGAATCCCGTTAATGGAGGTCTGGAAATGATGGAGTCAGAACCAGTGAAATAAGCTATGCTGACTGGCAACAAACTGAGCTTGTTTTTTTGTACATCCCTTATCATATTGCTGTCTTCTTGCAGACAGCAATATGATAAGTCGTTAGTTCACATTGACAGTCTTTCCGACACCAATGCAGACAGTGCACAATCACTTTTGACAGCATTCGACACCACAGCTGTTCCTACGAGTGATCTGATGTATTATCGTCTTCTGCAGATAAAGGTCAACGATAAGCTTGACAGCCTGAAATATTCTAATGAGGAGGCTGAGCAGCTTGTTACCAACTTCGAAGAAAAAGGCAACGAGCAACTGCTGCCCACAGCCTATTATTATGGTGGACGTATTTGTGCAGAAAACAAAAACGCCCCCCAAGCTCTTAATTATTTCCGAAAGGCAGAAA
>JAFPED010000104.1 GCA_017423565.1 Prevotella sp.
AAACGAGCGAACGAATTGTCTGGAGCCAGCTGTAACGTCTTCTCATACATACCGTTGACACTGTCTGAAGGCATTTCTTTCAGTTTCATGTACGCGGCACACATCAGTGCCATGTCAACATCGGGCTCTGGCATTGCCAACGTCTTGCGGAACAGGTTGAGAACACGAGTGCTGTCACCTCCGTTCTGCAGGTTGTTCACAACTTCACGGCGCATGATTTCCACACGGGTCTCTGTATCCACATTTTCGTTCAGTAACAACTTCTCATTCATCTCGTCAGCCTTGTCATTATCACCTTCTGCAGCAAAATAGCCGACAAGCGACAACTGGGCTTGAACATTATCGGGTTCCTCCTTCAGCACGCTTTGATAGATGGCAAGCGCCTGTTTCTTCTGACCGTTCTGCAACAGGGCATCGCCATACATCACCCTATAGTTCAAGTCGTTAGGATATTGGTCAGCCAATGACTTCATCTCAGCTATGGCAGCCTTCTTGTTGCCCATCCTGGTGTAAAGCTCACTCTTGGCAATGGTCAGGCGCTCATTCTTACCATCCAGCGCCTCTATGCGCTCAAGAGCATCAATAGCTTTCTGGTTATCGTCTATTTCCAGGTAGCTTTCATAAAGCATGGCCAACACATCGTCACGGTCTGGCTCACGACTGACCAGCCCTTCAAACACGTCAATCGCCTTGCCTACCAATCCTGCGCTGGAATAAGCCTGCGCCAGTGTTTCTGCATAGGTGGAGTTTTCCGGATTCAACTCATAAGCTTTCTCCAAATAAGATAGCACCTGTTCATTCTTCTTCAGCACACTAAAGTATTGTGCACTATAGAAATAAGCCTCTGGAGCCTGGGGATTCAATTCTATGCAATGCTGAAACAGGTCGAATGCTGCATCATGGTTTCCCTTCAGTCGTTCGCATACAGCATCCAAAAAGAATTTGTTATAACGCTGAGCATCGAACGATGTCTGTTGAGCAGATACCGTCAGGCACCAGCCAACCATCGCGATTATGTAAAAGATGTGTTTCTTCATTCTTCTCAGCTCCAAACTCTAAACTATAACCTAAAAACTTTAAACTATAAACCCTACTTCACTCCTGTATGTCCGTAGCCACCTGTTCCCCGTTCTGTCTCGTCAAGTTCTGCAACAACCTGGAAAGACGCCTGCTCATGACGTGCTATGACCATCTGAGCTATACGTTCACCATCGTTAATGACAAAATCCTCTTGAGAAAGATTAATCAGCACTACGCCAATCTCTCCGCGATAGTCTGCGTCAATCGTTCCAGGTGCATTCAGCACTGTTAACCCATGCTTGAGTGCCAAACCGCTACGTGGACGCACCTGAGCTTCGAAACCTTCTGGCAACGCAATATACAAACCCGTAGGAACCAGCTTACGCTCCAAGGGTTTGAGCGTGATAGGCGCATCAATGTTTGCACGCAAATCCATTCCTGCACTCTGCACTGTTGCATATTGCGGCAAAGGCTGGTGACCACGGTTGACAACTTTTATTTCAATCATAAAATATGTGTTTGCTTTATTAATTAGGTGCAAAAGTAGTAAATTCTGACGAATAAACCACAATTTTCTCATGAAAATATGGTTAAATCAAAATAAAATTGCTATTTTTGCACACTTTATTGATTAAAGGCACCTGTAATGATGAACTGGAAACAACTGATTTCGAACAAAAGACTGGGTCAGGAATACCGGCACGCCAAGCTGCATGACGACAGGAGTGAATTCAAACGTGATTACGACAGACTTATCTTCTCGGCTCCCTTTCGCCGCCTGCAGAACAAGACACAAGTATTCCCATTGCCTGGAAGCATCTTCGTCCACAACCGCCTGACCCACTCATTAGAAGTGGCCAGCGTTGGCATGTCGTTAGGCAACGACGTTGCCCAACAGCTCATCAAGGGACGTTACCCAGAACTGAAGGACAGCATGTTCGAACAAATAGGACAGATCGTGTCCACTGCCTGTCTGGCTCACGACTTAGGCAATCCACCCTTCGGCCATAGTGGCGAGAAAGCTATACAGACATTCTTTACCGAAGGACCTGGGCACGCACTACAACAGGAAGTATCACCAGCTTTCTGGAGCGACATCACCCATTTTGAAGGAAATGCAAACGCTTTCCGACTGCTCACCCATCAGTTTTGCGGACGACGACCAGGAGGCTTCGTCATGACATACTCCACACTGGCCAGCATTGTGAAGTACCCACACGCCTCGACGGCAGCTGGCAAGAAGGGGAAATTCGGCTTTTTTGATACAGAACGTGAAAACTACCAGCGCATAGCTGACGAGATGGGCATCCTGCGCCTTTCAGGTGAAAACGAACCATTGCGTTATGCTCGTCATCCACTCGTTTATCTGGTAGAAGCTGCTGACGACATCTGTTATGAGATTATGGACCTGGAAGATGCCCACAAACTGAAGATTCTCAGCTATGGAGAAACAGAACAATTACTGCTGGGGTTCTTCGATGAAATGGGCAAAAACCGAATCGTTCAACGAATTTTAGACGAACAGGTGACCGACCCAAACGAAAAGGTTGTCTATATGCGAGCCTGCGTTATCGGGCTGTTGGAACACGAGTGCGTCAAGACTTTCATTGAAAACGAAGAGGCGATACTCTCTGGCACTTTCCAAGGCAGTCTCATCGACCATATTAGCCCTCTGCCACGTGAGGCATACAAGCAATGTGCATCACTTTCTGTACAGCGCATCTATAAGAGCAAGCCAGTACTCGACGTTGAGCTGTCTGGTTACAAAATCATGGAGACACTCATGGAACAGATGGTTAGCGCAGTGCTGAATCCTAACCGTTACTATTCTCAACAACTCATCGGACGGGTCAGCAGTCAATACGACATCAACGCTGACGACCTGGAGACACGACTCATGGCCGTTATCGACTATATCAGCGGCATGACCGACGTCTATGCATTGGATGTATATCAGAAAATCAATGGAATATCACTACCAATTATTTAACCTATGAAACTTAAATTTTTCCCACTCGTCGCATGCCTCGCCATGCTCATGGCATGCTCCTCAGGCGAAGATTCAGATCCGGCACAAGTATTGCCGCCATCAAACCCAGAGCAAACCACACCTACTGACGACAACAAAGACCCAGAGCAGACTACGCCA
>JAFPED010000008.1 GCA_017423565.1 Prevotella sp.
CATTGACCCGGAATTGATAGAGGAACTGATGGCGACAAGAGAAGTTCTTTACGAATACAATTCCCTGCGTCCGTTTCAAACCCAGCGTATGAAGGAAATCCTGAAGGGTTTGCTTGGTCATGTTGCAGATGATGACTTTCTCATCAACCAGCCGTTTCACTGCGACTATGGCAAACAGATAAGCATAGGCAGGCGATTCTTTGCTAATTTCAACTTCACCGTCCTCGATGAAGCCCGTGTCACCATTGGCGATGACTGTTTCATCGGTCCTAATGTCAGCATCTATACGGCCTGTCACAGTACAGACCCTGTGGAGCGCAACTCCCGTCAGGAATGGGCCAAGCCTGTCACCATTGGTCATAGTGTATGGATCGGCGGTAGCGTAGCCATCCTGCCTGGAGTTACGATTGGTGACAACGTTACCATCGGAGCAGGTTCTGTAATAGTGGGTGATATTCCGTCAAATACTGTTGCCGTAGGAAATCCGTGCAAGGTCATCAAGAATATATAATATGGTACAATATAATGGTGAATAATATGGCACACACTGGAAGATTCGGGCAGTCTGACGATTTTCGTCGTGAGGAACTGATAAGAGTAATTGAGCATTCCGTTGAGAATCTGACTCTTCAGGAATTGGAAGCTCTATATTATGATATGTCGACGAAGAACTACATCAACGACTGAAACTAAGGAAACGAAAAATCATTCTACCCACACTGGCAGTTTACAGATTAACAAAAGAATAAGCCGAAGACTCTACTTACTTTATCTGTTTACCATTCATAAACAACCGGTGGCCATTAGTCTTGATGCGTGAGGTATCACCGTTCAGGGATGCGATGTAAGTATCGGCTGTAAGCGTCCATGTGCAGTCATCGCCCAGCGTGACATTGACCGTGCCAGTCTCTGTAGATACGCTATTACCTGCAGCATTGGTGATGTTGCCGTTGATAGAGCCGTTGAAAGTGGAACCGTCTGCCAGCGTCAGCGTCAGTTCAGAGTCGCTACCCACAAGGATAGTACCCTCCAGCTGCTGACGGCTTGCGTTTACTGTGGCTTTGTTGCCAGCTCCCTGCCATCCGTCAGCACATACCGACAACAGAACCTTCTCAGGATCTTCATTCACCAGTTTGACATTGTTTAGAGATATGATGGCATTTGTGTTGGTCACATGGAACAAATGGCCCTGCTTGTTGGTCAGCGAACCGCCATTCATCGTGAAATGCGAGTTGCCACTATCAGCATCTCCTGAGAACGACTGATAAATCATGATGGCATCCAGGAACTGGGCATGACCGTTGCGGTGCGTATTGCTTACCGTCATCTCGCAGTTGTTTAGCGTAATACTGTTCTTGCCCTCAATGCAGACACCTTCAGACATGTTTGATGTAAGCGTAGCGTTAGATACTGTCACATCGGCAGTAGAATAGATAACGGGCGAACCAAGACCATTACTCGTATAGCTACCACCATCAACGGTCACGACACCGCCACCACGATCGGTACGAATCGGGGCCGACGAACGACCACTCGTGTTGATGGTCAGATTCTTGGCCTTCATTATTCCACCACCAGTTGTCATGATACCCCCAGAACCGCCACCTGTCGTGGTAATCTTGGTGTCCTCAATGACGACTGTGGTACCATCGCCGTCACCGCCATTATGTCCACCATTGCCACCATAAGAGAATACGCCGTTGGCACCATTAGCGTCACTGGTAATTGTGCCACCTTTGATGGTAGTTGTGCTACCGCCCTTCACAAGCAGGGCAGCATTGACACCGTAGAAGCTACAGTTATCACCACCATCTGAACTGCCAGTCTTATTGATAATGGGCTGAGCGATGGTCACTGCCTCCTTAGTGTTTATCAGCAATGCATTCTCATCGGTCTTTTCACTCTTGTAAGTCTTGCCTGTCTCAGTTGCATTGGCAGTCAACTCCGTGGCTCCGGCATAGGTGATGTTTGTCTGACGCGAGCCTGGACCACCAGGACGCCCCATGCCACCAGGTCTACCTTGTCCCATATCCAATTGACCACCCAGCAAGAATTCCCTGACCCTGCGCTGTGAGGCAAACTGCGGTTTGATTTTCAGATAACTTTCATACTGTTGTTCTGACAGGATCTTACCGATAGCCTTGTCGTACTTCTGTTGTTGCTTGTCATAGTCGTATGACTTCTCCTGTGACTGTTCTCCGGGCATACCGCCTCTCGGACTTCCAGGCATTCCACCGCCACGTCCACCAAAGCCACCGCCAGGCATACCACCTCCGAAACCTCCGGGCATTCCTCCACCGGGACCACCCATGCCGCCACTTGGTCTGCCGCTGGGTCTGCCACTGGGACGTTCACCCATCGGTGGATGCTGACCCTGTGGGCGTTCCACCTGCTCACCCTCAATCAGTGTCTTATACTTCTTATTGAGCTTGGCTACTTTCTTCTTCTGCTTCTCGTCAAGCTGCAGCTCTTTGACCATCTTCTCAGTCATCTGCTCATAGGTGACTCTCTTCTGTCTTCTCGGCATATTCTCTTGTGCCGTCAGAGAGCCTGACAGCACAAAGATGCTGAATAGCATTAAAATTGTCTTTCTCATTTTCTTTCAATTCAATATTCAAGTGCAAAAGTACAATTTCCATCAGAACTACTGAAATATAATCAACGAATCCACAAATTCTTTCAGCAAAAAAGGGAACCTCATTTCTGAGATCCCCCGGAGTCCTCGTTTCGAGGCATCAAAACGGAATTACCTGCGACCTCCGAAGTGGCCGGAACCACTGTGATTGTTTCGAGTGTTCATAGCGAATTCGCGATTCGGAGCCTTATGAGCATTGCTGTGGTTGCCCATGTTGTGACCCTTGTCGTTCATCACTCTTGCGCCTCTGTCCGGCATTGGAGCAGGATTGTGCTTTGCAACAGGAGCAGGTGCGGGCTTGCCCATGTGAGCATAGTGTGAGCCATGAACCTTGTTATGACCACCCTTGTAGCTTACGAATACCTTTGGATGTGCATTGTAGAAATGGCCTCTGTTATAGTGAGCATATACTGCGAATGTCCAGCCGCCAGCCTTCCATGCTACGGGGCGATAGAAGTGGTTCAGTGCTACATACTTGTCATACTGCCACGGAGTCAGCACGAAGCGGAGGTCTGCGTTACGACGATCCCACCAGATGCCGAAGACATCACCGTGTCCGTTCAGGCTCATCAGGTAGTCGAGGTTGATCTCATAGACTGCCTCATACTGTGCAGCAGTGAGGTTCAGCTCATAAGCCATCTTGTCGCTCAGGAACAGAGCCTCGTGCTTTGCTGCATTGTAGCTCATAGCGTTCTTGGACGAGCCAAGCGGCATAGCCGAGCGGGCTGAGATAGTCATGACCATCATCACTGCCAGGATCATCATCTTCTTCATATCGTTATCTCCTATACTTTAAATGGTGAGACATTAATTATCTTTTCTCGCTGCAAAGTACGGCATTTTTCAGGAGGATTCAAAAGGAATCTTCCTAAACTGAAGGGTGGTTTCTCCTAAATCGTTTTAGGGAAAATCCTCATGCACTATTTTAGCGATTGTCCTGTATGATATCCATTCTCAGAACAGATGTGCTCTCTACAAGCATCTTGACGAACTCTTTGGTGGAGTTCTTTACATAGGCATTCTTCAGCATGTGGATGCAGCCCTGCATCTCTTTTTCTGGTATGTCCGTATCGACAATCGGTATGGCTTTCAGACCATGTTCGCCAACGACGGTACTTTCGCTGAGTATGGTGACGTAGTTCGACTCTCTGACGAGTCGGAACAGCAGATAGACGGTATTCATCTCCACCTTTATTTTATATTGGTAGTCGTGGTCGGCAATGGCATGTCGGAAGGCGCTGCGGGCCTGTGTGCCACGTCGTGTCAATGCCAGGTCATAACGTTGCAGCTCTTCGAGAGTGATACTATTGCGGCTGGCCAATGCGTGGTTCTCATTGACGATGGCAGCCAGACGGTGGTGGAATAGCACGCGGCTCTCTATTTTTGGGTTGGCCACCGTTGGGCGGAATGCCAGCACGAAGTCCAGTTCATGGTTCTCAAGCTGCGTAATAAGTTCAGCCATGGTCGACTGGGTTACATTCATCTTGACATGAGGATACTTGCGTAGGAAGGCGGTGACCGTCTCGGCCATGATACTGGCAAATGAGAAGGTGACGCCGATGTTCAGTTCGCCACCCACGAGATTTTTCAGTTCGTCGAGTCGCAACATGCAGTTGTCTGCCGACATCAGCGTTTCTTTGGCCAGTGGCAGCAGCGTCTGTCCTGCCTCTGTGAGCGACACTTCATGACTGTTGCGTAGAAAGAGTGGCTGCTGGAACTCGTTTTCCAATTGCATAATCTGATGTGAAAGCGTGCTCTGTGTGATGAACAAATCCTTGGCGGCCTGCGAGAAATTCAGCGTCTCTGCCAGGCGTACGAAATATTTCAGTTGTCTTAACTCCATTTTTTACTGACTTTTCCGTGTTTACGCTGCAAAAATACTAAATTTTGCCAACTTGACAAAGCATTTTGCATATAAATGCGCTTTGCTATCGAAAATTTCGATAGTAACTTGTGCCACTATTCATAACAAATCGTTGAAAAACCATGAAAATCGCCGTACCTTTGCACCGTCAAACAGAAATTACAAACAATATTAAATAATAGGAGATTACAATTATGATGACAATCGCTTTAGCATCAATGACACTTGCAGGAACCGCATTCAGTGTATGGATGGCACACCACGACAATCTGGAGGTTCGCTAAGACACTGGTTATTCATTCTCTTGGCCAATCGTTGCCAAGTACACGCAATCCATATTTCACGATCTGCTTTTATATCAATAAATAGACGATGACACAACAGATGGCTGCGACCGGGAATAGTCCCAAACGGAACCATGCTGCAACGATGCCAGCCAACAGCGCAATTATTCCTGGCAATGGAGTTGGCGTAGCCATAATCATATCAGGAAAAGTCATCACGGCCAGCGTGACGTAAGGCACATAATACAGGAAGCTGCGCACAAAGCGGTTGTGTAACTCCCCTTTGATCA
>JAFPED010000009.1 GCA_017423565.1 Prevotella sp.
AACCTTTCTGCAGGATGCGGTCAAGGTTCTCACGATTAGTGTCAGTAATAAAAATCTGTCCGAAACTGTCATCTGAGACCAGACGAATAATCTGTTCCACACGATCAGCATCAAGTTTGTCAAAGATATCGTCGAGTAGCAGCAGCGGCGTGGTACGTGATGCGGTACGTTTAAGGAAATCAAACTGTGCCAGTTTTAGTGCAATGACGTATGTCTTGCTTTGTCCTTGCGAGCCCTCACGTTTCATTTGATGTCCGGCAAGCGTAAACTCAAGGTCATCACGGTGGACACCATGTAGCGAATAGCCTACTGCACGGTCCTTATGACGGTCCCGACGTATCACATCGAGCAATGGTCCACGCTGGCAATGAGACACATAGTTCAGCATAACCTGCTCACGGTCTTGTGAGATACGGCTGTAATAATTCTGGAAAACTGGTGTGAGCTCACGCACGAACTCGTCGCGTTTCTGGTAAATCAGTTCACCCTCTACAGCCATTTGCTCCTCCAAGATGGCCAACACGTCAGGGTCAGGCTCACGGTCTTCATTCTTTAACAAGACATTCCTTTGCTGCAAAGCCTTATTGTAACGTGTCAGAGCATCGATATAGGGACTATCATACTGCGATATCACCATATCCATCAGTCGTCTGCGCTCCTCGCTACCACCATGAATCAACAGGCTGTCACTGGGTGAGACAACAACCAACGGCACCAGTCCTATATGTTCAGACAGACGTTTATACTCTTTCTTATTACGTTTGAAATGCTTTTTAGTGCCACGTTTCATACCGCAATAAATAGTGTCTGTAGTACCTTGTTCGTTCTGATAGACACCTTCGAGCATGAAGAAGTCTGCTTCATGACGCATCACCTGCGAATCGATAGGATTGAGCAGACTACGGCAGAAGGAAAGATAATAGATGGCATCGAGCACATTGGTCTTGCCTACCCCGTTCTGTCCAATGAGGCAGTTTATTTTTGGTGACATGTCGAGCGTAGCCTCGGCAATGTTCTTGTAGTTGAGTATGGATAATCGTTGTAGAATCATTCCCTAAATGGTGTTCTGCTGTATTTCGGATGCAAAAATACTGAAAATATTGTCGTAAAACAAAAAAAGTGGGCAATAAATTTTACTATATGCGATAAAATGACTAACTTTGCGGCGCAAAACTTGGCACTACCAGGTTTTTGTTTAGGGAAAAGTATAGAAAAAGAATAAAAAAACAACAATAATGGCAGAAAAGAACGTAAAGAACAACGCACATCAGAATGAGCCTGCGTTGAGTAAATCGGAAGATTTTTTCCTGAAAAACAAGAAAATTATCATCGGTGCCGTGGTAGCTATCATTGCTATCATCGCCTTGTGGGTTGTTATTGACATGTTGGTCATCACACCAAATCGTGTGAAGGCTCAGGAGGGAATGGCAAAAGGTCAGACACTGTTTGCCAACGACATGATGCAACAGGCCATTGAAGGTGACAGCACAGGTTTTGCTGGTTTTGCCAAGCTGGCTGATGAGTACAGTGGTAAGAATGCTAACTTAGCCAACCTTTATACTGGTCTGGCATACGCTCAGAAAGGTAACTGGGAAGAGGCAGTGAAATATCTGGAGAAGTTTGACGACCAGGGTGACCAGATGGTATCGCCTGCCGCCGAAGGTGCACTGGGTAACGCCTATGCTCATCTGAACAAGCTGGACGAGGCTGTAAAGCATCTGAAGAATGCCGCTAAGCGTGCCGACAATAACTCTCTCTCACCAACGTTCCTGATTCAGGCAGGTGAGATTCTGGAGAGCCAGGGCAAGAAGGCTGAGGCTGTTGAGCTGTACAAGGAAGTAAAGGAAAAGTACTTCCAGTCAATGCAGTACCAGACGATTGACGCTTACATCGAAAGAGCGAGCAACTAAGAAGAATGGCAACAAGAAACCTCTCGGAGTATAATGCTGCCAAGGTGCCTGACGCATCGAACATGTGTTTTGGCATTGTTGTAGCTGAGTGGAACCCAGAAATAACGGGGGCGCTGCTTGACGGTGCTGTGAGCACACTTGAGAAACATGGTGCACTACCAGAGAATATTCATGTCAAGACAGTACCAGGTTCGTTTGAACTGATATATGGAGCACACCAGATGTCGTTGAACGATGGTTATGATGCCATTATCATTCTGGGCTGTGTTATACGTGGTGAGACGCCCCACTTTGACTACATCTGTCAGGGAGTTACTGCAGGCATTGCCCGCCTAAATGCCACGGGCAGCATACCAGTCATCTATGGTTTGCTGACAACCGAGAACATGGAACAGGCAAAAGACCGAGCAGGTGGACGCCTGGGCAACAAAGGTGACGAGTGTGCCATCGACGCTATTAAAATGGCTAAGTTCTAATAACACAGGATAGATAATAACTGAAGATGGGCATGCCTTACGGGCATGCCTTTTTTATGATAAAGTAAATATTTGAAGAATAATTTGCATATTACAGAAAAAAGACGTACATTTGCCCCGATATTTACTTTTATAAACTAAAAATCTTCTAATATGAAACAATTATTAATTGGAATGGTTGCCTTAGTCATGTGCTTCGGCATCACATCATGTTCACAAGAAAGTACGCCAAACCTTGCCGATATTGTAGCAAAAGCCAAAACCGATGGTGCAAACTGGGACGTTGAAGAATGGCAGGAAGCATACACGCAGATGCTCACTGCCATAAAGCCTATGCTGTTAGAGACGCAGGAGATTATCAAGACTGTTGAAGCCAAAGACGGTGAAGAGCTTCATGTAGAAAAGGTTACGGCTGCTGCTGCTAAACTGGAAGAGATTTACAAGAAGTATCCCGACTACGAGAATCTGATTAGCGAATTCAATAGCATTGCAGAACGTTCGGAAAACGGCAAGAAAGTGCTGGATGACGAAGCGTTTGCAAAGAAGGTTGCCAAAGAGCTGGGATTACCGGAAGACCTTTAATCAGCTTCGGCTGAGAAAGACGAGAGCGTGGCCGATGGTTGGCGTACGCTCTTTTTAATTTACAAGACAAAAAGAATGAAACTAATTTCATGGAACGTAAACGGACTGAGAGCTTGCGAAGGCAAGGGTTTCAGTGACGTCTTCAAGCTGTTAGACGCAGACTTCTTCTGTCTGCAAGAGACGAAGATGCAACAGGGTCAACTCGACCTCCAGTTCGATGGTTACCACTCTTACTGGAACTATGCAGAGAAGAAAGGCTATTCAGGAACCGCCATCTATACACGCCAACAACCGTTGAAC
>JAFPED010000105.1 GCA_017423565.1 Prevotella sp.
AACCGTTTCTTCACCATCTACGTCTTCGACTGGCTGTCGAAGCTCTTCCCAATGGGCGTCGTGCTGATCCTCATCACCCTGCTGCTGAAGTTCATCACCTTCCCGATGGTCAAGAAGAGCTACATGAGCTCAGCCAAGATGCGCGTGTTGAAACCCAAACTCGATGCGCTGACCAAGGAGTATGACAAGCCCGAGGATGCCATGCAAAAACAGCAGAAGATGATGGAACTGTACTCACGCTATGGCGTGTCGCCATTGTCTGGCTGTCTGCCCATGTTGATTCAGATGCCTATCTGGATTGCCATGTTCAACTTCGTGCCTAACGCCATACAGCTCAGAGGACAGAGCTTCCTGTGGATTGACGACCTTTCAACCTACGACCCCATTATTGAGTGGGGCACTAACATCTGGGGTATTGGCGACCACTTGTCGCTGACGTGTATTCTGTTCTGCGTTGCCAACCTGGCTTATTCCTATATGTCCATGCGCCAGCAAAAGGACCAGATGGTAGGTCAACAGGCTGAACAGATGAAGATGATGCAATGGATGATGTATCTGATGCCGCTCATGTTCTTCTTCATGTTCAACGACTATTCAGCTGGTCTGAATTTCTACTACTTCGTGTCATTGTTCTTCAGTGCTGCTATCATGTGGCTCTTGCGCAAGACAACCAACGACGAGAAGCTGTTGGCCATACTGGAGCGCCGTTATCAGGAGAACAAGAACAACCCAAAGAAGCAAAGTGGCCTTGCTGCCCGCTTGGAAGCTATGCAGAAGCAAGCAGAAGAATTACAACGCCAACGCCAAAACGGATATAAGAAATGAAGATCGGTTTCGACAATGACAAATACTTGAAGATACAGTCTGAACATATTAAAGAACGCATTGCGCAGTTCGATGGTAAGCTGTATCTGGAGCTCGGCGGCAAGCTCTTCGACGACCACCATGCGTCACGCGTGCTGCCAGGTTTCAAGCCCGACTCAAAGCTACGTATGTTGGCACAACTGCGCAACCAGTTGGAAATTGTCATCGTAGTAAGTGCTGAAGACATTGAGAAGAATAAGGTACGCTCCGACTTGGGCATCACTTATGACGAAGACGTACTGCGACTGCGCGAAGAGTTTATGAACCGTGACTTCATGGTTGGTTCGGTCGTCATTACCCACTACAACGGACAACATGCTGCCGACCAGTTCCGTCACCGTCTGGAGCGCATGGGCATTAAGTCTTACGTGCATTACCTCATTGACGGCTACCCACACAACGTGGAGCTGATTGCCAGCGACGAGGGATTTGGAAAGAACGACTACGTGGAAACCACACGCGAGCTGGTCATCGTCACTGCACCCGGACCAGGAAGTGGCAAGATGGCCGTCTGCCTGAGTCAGCTATATGCCGAGAACAAACGTGGCATCCATGCCGGCTATGCCAAGTTTGAGACCTTCCCCGTATGGAACCTCCCACTGAAACATCCTGTCAATATTGCCTACGAAGCAGCTACGGCAGACCTGAACGATGTGAACATGATTGACCCGTTCCATCTGGAGGCCTACGACAAGATAGCTGTTAACTACAATCGTGACATTGAGATATTCCCTGTGCTGAACGCACTCTTTGAGGGCATCTATGGCGAAAACCCCTATAAGTCGCCTACCGACATGGGCGTGAACATGGTAGGTTTTTGCATCTCTGACGACGAGGTATGCTGTCAGGCCAGTCGCGACGAAATCATACGGCGTTACTATGATGCCACCAACAAACTGGCTGACGGAGCAGACAACGAACGAGAGATAAGCAAAATACTACTGCTGTTTAATCAGGCAAAGATAACGACGGCCTATCGTCGCGTCACCGTCGCAGCAACAGCCAAACAGGAATTGTCTGGCCACACGTCAGCAGCCATCGAACTCAACGACGGAACCATCATTACCTCCAAGTCGAGTCCTTTGCTCGGATGCAGTGCTGCACTCCTGCTGAATGCCACCAAGCATCTGGCAGGCATCAGCCATGAAGCTAAGCTCATACCGCAAAGTCTCATCGAGCCGGTACAGAAGACCAAGACAGAATACTTAGGTGCACGCAATCCACGACTGCATACTGACGAGGTATTGGTTGCACTGTCCGTACTCTCAGAGAGCGACGAACGCTGTCGCCGGGCTCTGGAGAAACTGCCTTTGCTACGTAACTGTCAGGTACACTCCACCGTCATGCTGAGCGAGGTTGATAGAAAGATTTTCAAGAAACTGGGCTGTGGACTGACTTGCGACCCTGTAAGGAAGAAATAAAAAGAAAAACATGACAACTATGATAAAGAAAAACTCATTGGCCCTATTGGCTCTATTAGCCCTATTGGCCCCATTAACCACCCAAGCACAGGAAGAAGTGAAAATAGGAAGACAAAACATCACCATTACTGACGGACGCATGACACCAGAAGCCCTCTGGGCCATGGGACGCATCAGCAGTTATGCTGCCGCACCCGATGGCAAGCACATCGTTTATCAGGTAGGCTACTACAGCGTGAAACACAACAAGAGTCACCACGTGCTCTACATGATGAATGCAGACGGAACAGGTCAGCAACTGTTAACTACAAGTGCGAAAAACGAGACCGATGCTGCATGGCTCGATGCTCAGACTATCGCCTTTATCTCCGGCGGTGAGATATGGAGCATGAAGCTTGACGGCTCGGAACGTCGCCAGCTAAGCCAGACCGACGGCAACGTAGAGGGCTTCAAGTTCTCGCCCGACCGTAAGAAGGTAATCATCATCAAGTCTATTCCTTATCATGGAAGCATCAAGGAGAACCCCTCCGACCTGCCAAAAGCAACAGGACGACTGGTGACTGACCTGATGTACAGACATTGGGATCACTACGTAGAAACCATACAACACCCCTTCCTCTATACAGTGAACGACGGTTTTACCATCGCTAACACCGGCATCGACATACTTGAAGGCGAGCCTTATGAATGCCCCATGGAGCCCTTTGGAGGTATTGAGCAGATAGACTGGAGCAACGATAGTCAGTGCATTGCCTACACTTGTCGTAAGAAGACTGGTGTGATGTACTCCATTTCTACCGACTCTGACATCTATATATATAATATAGGTACGCGCGCGACAACAAATCTCTGTAAGCCTGCTGACTATGTAGAGCCAGAAGTTGACGTGACCAAGACACTGAAATATCAGGCTGTCAACGCTGAAAGCAACCTGAAGAACATGCCCGGTTACGACCAGAACCCCAAGTTCTCACCCGACGGCAAACACATTGCATGGCTGTCTATGGCACGCGATGGCTACGAGAGCGACCGCCAGCGCTTGTGTCTGTACAACCTTGAGACAGGCGAAAAAACGTTCCTTACCGAGTCGTTCGACTCTAATGTCGATGACTTCTGCTGGAGCGACACAAAGGATGCCATGATTTACTTCATTGGTGTATGGCACGCCACAGAGAACCTGTATGCCATTACACATAAGCAACAAGTAGTTCAACTGACCGACAAATGGGCTGACTTCGGTTCGCTGCAGATGCTCAACAACGGAAAGCAACTGCTCGCCGAACGTCATAGCTATACCGAACCGGCTGACCTCTATCTGATTACACCTAACAGCAAAAAGGTGGAGAAGACCGTTATCACGCAGATAACCGAAGAGAACAAACACATTCTCAGCCAACTGAACAAACCCAAGGTGCAGCAACGTTGGGTATCAACCACCGACGGCAACCAGATGCTCTACTGGATTATACTGCCACCAAACTTCGACGAGACAAAGAAGTATCCTACTCTGCTCTTCTGCGAAGGCGGACCACAAAGTCCGGTAAGCCAGTTCTGGAGCTACCGCTGGAACTTCATGATCATGGCATCGCAAGGCTATGTCATCGTTGCTCCTAACCGCCACGGACTGCCAGGCTTCGGCTCAGAGTGGTGTGAACAGATAAGTGGCGACTGGACAGGTCAGTGCATGAGCGACTATCTGGTAGCTATCGACGATGCCGCACAGAACCTGCCATACGTGGATAAAGACCGCATGGGTGCCGTAGGTGCATCATTTGGCGGATTCTCTGTCTATTATCTGGCAGGTCACCACGACAAGCGTTTCAAGTGTTTCATTGCCCACGACGGTGCGTTCAACCTGGAAGCTATGTACACAGAGACCGAGGAAAACTGGTTCTCCAACTGGGAGTATGACGATGCTTACTGGAACAAGAACCGTACGGCAAATGCTGATAAGACCTACAAGAACTCACCCCACCAGTTTGTTGACAAGTGGGACACACCCATTCTCTGTATTCATGGCGAGAAAGACTACCGCATCAATGCCACCCAAGGCATGTCGGCTTTCAATGCAGCACGCATGCGTGGTATAGAAGCACAACTGCTCATCTTCCCCGACGAAAACCACTGGGTACTGAAACCACAAAACGGCATCCTCTGGCAGCGCACCTACTTTGGTTGGCTCGACCGCTGGCTAAAATAACACTATAGAATCTATAATATCTATAATAAGCTATAACAACAATAAACTCTAAATAATGACACAAGCAATTCAAAAAACCCTACGCGACTCTGCCGCTATGCGCTGGACTGCACTTCTGTTGCTTGCCCTCGCAATGTTCTGTTCATACATCTTCATGGACATCCTTTCCCCCATCAAGGACCTTATGCTCTCCGAGCGCGGATGGGACTCAACAGCCTTTGGTACCATGCAGGGAGCCGAAGTGTTCCTCAACGTGTTTGCATTCTTCCTCATCTTTGCTGGTATCATACTCGACAAGATGGGCGTACGCTTTACTGCCGTACTCTCGGCAGCTGTCATGCTTATTGGTGCATGCATCAAGTGGTATGCCGTCAGCGATGCTTTCGTTGGAAGCGGACTGGAAACTTGGTTTACCAATCATCTGAACTACATCCCACTGTTCGACGAACTGGGTGTCTCACCCTTCTATGAGGGCATGCCAGCCTCAGCAAAGTTTGCTGCCTGTGGCTTCATGATCTTCGGTTGTGGCTGCGAAATGGCAGGCATCACCGTGTCGCGTGGTATTGTCAAGTGGTTCAAGGGACGTGAAATGGCACTCGCTATGGGCAGTGAGATGGCTCTGGCACGTCTGGGTGTTGCCACCTGTATGATATTCTCGCCTTACTTCGCACGTCTGGGTGGTGAGATAAGCGTTAGCCGTTCAGTAGCATTTGGCGTCGTACTAATGTGTATCGCACTTATCATGACTATCGTCTATTTCGTCATGGACCAGAAACTCGACGCTCAAACCGGTGAGGCAGAAGAGAAGGACGACCCATTCAAGATTACCGACCTCGGACAGATACTTACATCCAGCGGTTTCTGGCTCGTAGCTCTGCTGTGTGTGCTGTACTATTCAGCCATCTTCCCCTTCCAGAAGTATGCCGTCAACATGCTACAGTGTAACCTCGACCTGACGTTGCCTGCCAGTGACTCCTTCTGGGCATCGCCTAAAGTCACTATCGTTCAGTACGTCATCATGCTCGTGGTAGCCGCTGCCGGCTTTGCCAGCAACTTCCAGAAGAACAGCACCAAACGCTTCTGCCTGTTAGGCATCTCCATTGCCGCCCTCATCACCTATTGCTTCATGGGTTACATGCGTCAGTCGGCAGAGGCCATCTTTGCCGTCTTCCCACTGCTGGCCGTACTCATCACACCTATACTCGGCAGCTATGTTGACCATAAAGGCAAGGCAGCGTCAATGCTCGTACTGGGGTCATTGCTGCTCATCGGCTGTCACCTCACCTTTGCATTCGTACTACCGTTGTTCGAAGGTAACACCGTAGGAGGTGTCATCGTGGCTTATATCACCATTCTGGTATTAGGAGCATCATTCTCGCTCGTACCGGCCTCACTATGGCCCAGCGTTCCCAAACTGGTGGATGCGAAGATTATTGGTTCTGCCTACGCTCTCATCTTCTGGATTCAGAACATCGGTCTGTGGCTGTTCCCACTGCTTATTGGTAAGGTACTCGATGCCACCAACCCCGATATTGTCAATGGTCTGAATGCTGGTACCATCACTGCTGAGGAAGCAGCTGTAGAATACGACTACACCGCTCCGCTCGTCATGCTGGCTTGCTTAGGTGTTGCAGCCCTCATCATCGGTCTCGTACTGAAAGTTGTCGATAAGAAGAAAGGTCTCGGTCTGGAAGCACCAAACATCAAATAACCCTTCTTCCAAAGATATTTATATTGAACAAAAAAGTAAAGCGGTTTCATTGGCAAATGAAACCGCTTTACTTTGGGATTTAATTCAATTTAATTGGCACATGCAACCGCTTTCATTTTTTCAGATATTTTCTTACCTTATTCTGTCAGCTGCACGTACGAGTTTTTCGTCAGCAATAATGGCATGACGTGCCATAAGGTAAAGAATGGTGCTGACACATGGCAGCGCTGCAGCCACAGAAGGGCGGAACGTCAGGTTTGCAATGTCACCAATGTTTCCCATCGTCTGGCTGAAGACAGCATAAAGAATGTACCATCCGAGAATGAGCAGCATGTTAAACATACAGATGCGTGCCTGCATGTGACGGTTGGTATAAAGGAAGATGTTACACAGTCCGATGGCTGATGACAACACCAGTACAGCAAAGAGCGGCCACGTAGAGAAGTGACGTCCTCCCAGCGGGTCAGTCATCCAGAGGTTATACTCGTTGAGTACGGGTTGTCCTAAGGCAGAAAATGTGCCAATCTGCAAGCAGAGGCACACCACGCAAAGGACAACAGCCAAAAACATATATACAGTTTGTATTCGCTGTATCATATTGAATTGAGTTTAAAGATTTGAGGTTTGAGGTTTAATCCATTGCAGATGCCATTTGTGCATCGCGCATTGGATCACGCCAATATACTTTATCCTCAATAAACTCCTGCGTAGCCAGCAGTGTTGGCTTTGGCAGTTTCTCGTAATAACGCGATATTTCTATTTGTTCTCTATTCTCAAACACTTCCTCCAGTGAGTCGTTATAAGATGCGAACTCAGCGAGTTTCTTGCTGAGGTCTTCCTTTATTTGAACAGAGATTTGGTTGGCACGCTTAGCAATGATGGCAACACTTTCATAGATGTTACCAGTTTCACGACTAAGGTCCATAATGTTACGCGTTACGGTATTTACCGGTGCTTTTGATTTCTTGTAATCCATCTTTTATATTTACTATTTACGAATTTACGTTTTACGATATTGCTCAGTCTTTCGTCACTTTCTGACATTTCTTGATATACTCCTGGGCATTCTTGGCATACTTGCTTTCGGGATATTCGTTCAGGAAGCCGTAGCACTCGTCCTCTGCATCACGATAACGGTCAACCTTTTTCTCCTCGGTACTGTTCTCTGCCAGTTCGAACTTGCTTTTCATGATGAGAACCTGGAAGTCCTCACGCAGCCTTGAGTAGGGATAGTTCTTCAGTGCGTTCTGTGCAGTAACGATGCATGCCTCATAGTTAGAGCCTCCGTAGTTACAGTTACCGAAATAACCACCAAGATTATAATAGAGCTCGGCCGACAGGTATTCCTTCACCACCAGTTTGTCCTGCAGTTCAAACAAACGGTCTTGTGCCTCTGCCCTACGACTGCTCTCAGGATAATAGTCAAGGAACTGCTGATAGGCATTGATAGCACCTACGGTAGGCGTCTGGTCCAGTCGGGGTTCCGGTGTACTCTCATAGAGCGATTGTCCGACAAAGAACATGGCCTGCTCGGCATATAATCCACGTGGATAGTTCTGATAATACTTGCGGAATGTCATGGCAGCACTTTCATAGTCGCTATTATTATACTGTGCCATGCCCAGCATAAAGAGACATTCCTCAGCCTGGTCCGTACCTTTCTTCATCTGCACCAGTTCTTCCAGTAACACAATAGCCTGGTTAAACTTTCGTGTAGCAAACATCTGCTTGGCATACTCGTATTTAAACTCGTTGTCGGCAGACTTTAGTACGCGGTTAAACTCTGCCGCACAACTGGTGAGCAACAGAACGGCACAGGTCAATATGACGATAGTCTTCTTCATCTTTCTGATTTTGACGTGCAAAAGTACAAAGAATCTTTGAACTTTAGACTTCGAGCTTTGAACTTTGCCTGAGCATTAAGTTTTTTTAACAGGATTATAGATTAATAAAGTTCAAATAATGAAAGATTCTGCGTACCTTTGTACTTGATTTTCTTTCTAAATAGAGCAAGGCAAATATAAACTGAGGAAATGGCATTATGACAGAAAGGCTTACGCTAGAAATTGGTACATTACTACGCAGTCCCAAATATACATATCGCATCAAAGGTATTCTGGGGCAAGGTGGTTTCGGTATAACCTATGTTGCCGAGACTACCATTTCAATCATTTCATCCGTCAAAGGTGCTCTTGGAACAATTGAGCAAGAGCAAAAAACGACGATCACAGTTGCCGTCAAGGAATTCTTCATGAAGGACTTGAACGGACGGAATGGCTGTCAAGTTACGACAGTCCAAGCGGGCAGTTTATACACAAAATATTATCAGAAGTTTGCGACAGAAGCCCAAAACCTATCCAAGCTATCTCACAAGAATATCGTTTCAGTGGTAGAGCTGTTTGAAGCGAATAACACGATATACTATGTCAT
>JAFPED010000106.1 GCA_017423565.1 Prevotella sp.
AATATATCCAGACAGCCTCGCTTCTTGTACTACTTGTCTGTTTATGTAAATCTTTCAAAGAACTCTTATCTTTTTGCCTTGGAAAGGTACGTGACCCTCAAAGCGGATGCAAAGGTACGACTATTTTCTGAAACACCAAACTTTTTCCAAACTTTTTTGAGAAAAATATGCAAAAATTTTCGACTATTGATTTGCGTCAAGCAAAATAAAGGCTACACATTATATTATATATACGCGCGAGAGAAGTTTGCACTATAGCTGACTGGTAGTTTGAAGCCGCTTGAAAAAAGTTTACCCTATGGCAAACTCCATCCTGACATAGGTGTAACTGGAACAAAAACACCTCACTAACCCGGATGGTAGTGAGGTGTTATTTCGTTTTAAAGAAAATAATCTATTTTACTCGCCGTCAGGTGCATGGTCGATGAGGTCCATGAACTGATCAAGTTTCGGAGTAATGATAATCTGAGTGCGACGGTTGCGCTGACGGCCCAGCTCTGTAGAGTTAGAAGTCAGAGGATTGAACTCTCCACGTCCACCTGCGGTGAGACGTTTGGGATCAACACCATAGTCGTTGATGAGTGCCTGTACCACACTTGATGCACGGAGACAGGAGAGGTCCCAGTTGTTACGGATGTTCTGTCGGCTGATGGGCACGTCGTCGGTGTTACCCTCGATCAGCACGTCGTAATCCTTGTAGTCCATGATAATCTTTGCAATCTTGGACAGCGTAACGGATGCACGCTCATTAATCTCATAAGAGCCGCTCTTATAGAGCATATTGTCGGCCAGTGAGATATAGACCACGCCCTTGAGCACCTGTACGTCCACCTCTTTCTTCTCGTCGTTAGAGAGCGAGCGAAGCAGGTTGTTCTGTAGCACCATGTTAAGAGAGTCGCTCTTGGACTTCACTTCTACCAGGTGGCGTATGTACTGGTTTGACTCGTTAATCTGGTCAACCAACTTCTCAATAGAGATGTTATTCTGGCTACTGTTGGTAAGACTCTGGTCGAGAGATCGCTGCAATGCGATGTAAGCCTTCTTCTGAGCTTCGAGTTGCTCCTCAAGACTGGTGACACGTGCACGTGAAGCAGCAAGTTGTTCTTTCGCATCCTGATAATTGGTTGTCAGTTCCCTATTCTCAAGGCGACAGTTTTCCAAGTCCTTTTTACTGGCACAGCTGCTGAACACAATGAGTCCTGCAGCCATCGTCATGATGAATAATGTTTTCTTTTTCATACCTATTGTTTTTTAATGATTTCGTGTGCAAAGTTATGAATAAGCCGCTATCTGCCAAGAAAAACGAAGGTCATTTAGGTTATTTTAACCTCATGCACAAATGGTTAACGGATTTTTCATATTACCTTTGCATGCAAAAATGAATTTACATATAGGCATAAAGATATGATATTGTTTTTCAAGACCCCAAAACAGAGTGTGATAGCCACATCGGCAGAGCGTGAACTCACACAAGACGAAGTACAAGAACTATGTTGGCTCTACGGAGGTGCCGAGCTATTGGCAGACACTGAATTGTCTGGCTTTTACGTTGGTCCTCGACGTGAGATGATTACTCCTTGGAGTACCAATGCCGTCGAGATAACACAAAACATGGGCATCAACGGAATACTGCGTATAGAAGAATACTTCCCCGTGGCCAACGAGCAGGCCGAACATGACGAGATGCTACAGCGTTTGTATAAAGGTCTGGACCAACAGATTTTCACCATTAACCTGCAGCCTGAGCCCATCAAGCACATTGAGAACCTTGAGGAATATAATGAGCAAGAGGGTTTAGCGTTGTCGAAAGAAGAGATTGAGTATCTTCACAAGATAGAAGAGCAGAATGGTCGTCCGCTGACTGACTCTGAGATTTTCGGTTTTGCTCAGATTAACTCAGAGCACTGCCGTCACAAGATTTTCGGTGGCACCTTTATTATTGATGGCAAGGAGATGGAGTCAAGTCTGTTTGCCATGATCAAGAAGACGACACAAGAGAACCCCAATAAGATTTTGTCAGCTTACAAAGACAATGTAGCTTTTGCTCAAGGTCCTGTGGTAGAGCAGTTCGCTCCAGCCGACCAGAGCACCAGCGACTGGTTCCGTGTAAAGGACATTGAGAGTGTCATCTCTTTAAAAGCCGAGACCCACAATTTCCCCACAACGGTAGAGCCATTTAATGGAGCAGCTACAGGAACAGGTGGTGAGATACGTGACCGCATGGGTGGCGGTGTTGGTTCATGGCCTATAGCCGGAACAGCAGTATATATGACTGCCTATCCCCGCATTGAAGATGCAGGTCGCGACTGGGAGGACATCTTACCTGTTCGTGAATGGCTGTATCAGACACCTGAGCAGATACTGATCAAGGCTTCTAACGGTGCCAGCGACTTTGGTAACAAGTTCGGTCAGCCACTGATCTGCGGTTCTGTGCTGACGTTCGAGCATCAGGAGGCTAACGACACTAAATACGCATACGACAAAGTTATTATGCTGGCAGGAGGCGTAGGCTACGGCACGAAGCGTGACTGTCTGAAGAAAGAGCCCCAGAAAGGCAACAAGATTGTTGTCGTAGGTGGTGATAACTACCGCATTGGTTTAGGCGGTGGCTCCGTATCGTCAGTTGACACTGGCCGTTACTCGAATGGCATTGAGCTGAACGCCGTGCAACGTGCAAACCCCGAGATGCAGAAACGTGCTTACAACCTGGTACGTGCATTGTGCGAAGAAGATGTCAACCCTGTTGTTTCCATTCACGACCATGGCTCAGCCGGTCACTTGAACTGTCTGTCAGAGTTGGTGGAAGAATGCGGTGGCGAGATAGACATGTCGAAGTTGCCTATTGGTGATAAGACACTGAGTGCAAAGGAAATTATTGCCAACGAGAGCCAGGAGCGCATGGGACTTCTTATTGACGAGAAGCACATTGAACACGTACGCCGCATTGCTGAGCGTGAACGTGCACCGATGTACGTTGTCGGAGAGACTACAGGCGATGCTCATTTCTCGTTCAAGCAGGCAGATGGCATTAAGCCTTTCGACCTTGACGTGGCACAAATGTTCGGACACTCCCCCAAGACCATTATGACCGACAATACGGTAGAACGTCATTATGAGAATGTTAGTTATACTCCGACACCTGACAGCCAACAGCTGTCCGACTATATAGAGCGTGTGCTGCAGTTAGAAGCAGTAGCCTGCAAGG
Organism: Prevotella sp.; assembly: GCA_017423565.1. Taxonomy (GTDB): domain Bacteria; phylum Bacteroidota; class Bacteroidia; order Bacteroidales; family Bacteroidaceae; genus Prevotella. The sequence continues at coordinate 3,206 of JAFPED010000106.1, forward strand.
ACTGGCTGACTAATAAAGTTGACCGTTCGGTAACCGGCAAGATTGCACGTCAGCAATGCCAGGGAGAGATTCAGCTACCACTGAGCGATTGTGGTGTTGTTGCCCTCGACTATCGTGGTCGTAAGGGTATAGCAACAGCCATTGGCCATGCGCCACAGGCAGGTTTAGCATCTCCAGAGGCAGGAAGTGTCTTGTCAGTAGCAGAGTCGCTGACTAATATAGTATGGGCACCATTGGCCGATGGTATGAAATCGTTGAGTCTGAGTGCCAACTGGATGTGGCCCTGTCGTTCGCAGGAAGGCGAAGATGCCCGTCTGTATGCAGGAGTAAAGGCATTGAGCGACTTCTGCTGTGAGTTGAACATTAACGTACCAACAGGTAAAGACTCATTGTCCCTTTCACAGCAATATCCCAATGGCGAGAAGATAATCTCTCCAGGTACCATCATTGTCAGTGCTGGTGGCGAGGTGTCAGACATTCGCAAAGTAGTATCGCCTGTTCTGGTCAACGACGCCAACTGCTCATTATACCACATCGACTTCTCGTTTGACAAGCAGCGCTTAGGCGGAAGTGCCTTTGCCCAAAGCCTTGGCAAGGTAGGCGACGACGTACCAACCGTCCAGAGTGCCGATTACTTCAGCAGTGCCTTCATGGCTATTCAGCAGATGATAGAAAAAGGATGGATAGTAGCCGGCCATGACATTTCCGCAGGAGGTTTGATAACCTGTCTGTTAGAGATGACATTTGCCAACACGAAAGGCGGCATGCACATCAACCTGCACAACCTTTGTTCAGACCATGACGTTGTCAAGACACTGTTTGCCGAGAACCCAGGTGTAGTGATTGAGGTTCCAGACAAATACAAGCAGGAATTCCATGCGTTTATGGAGCAGCAGGGATTGGGTTATGCAAAGATAGGCTACCCTGTTGAAAAGCAGCGCGAACTGGTTATCAAGGCAGAAGACAAAGAATACACATTGGATATTGACCATTTGCGCGACACATGGTTCAAGACCTCCTATTTGCTCGACCGCAAGCAGAGCTTTAATGGTAAGGCCAAGGAACGCTTTGAGAACTACAAGCAGCAACCTCTTGAAATGAAGTTCAACAAGGACTTCACTGGTACGCTGAAGCAGTATGGACTGAATGCCGACCGTTGGAAGGATGGTTGCACCAATAGCGCAACCAACAAGACGCCCAAGGCAGCCATCATCCG
>JAFPED010000107.1 GCA_017423565.1 Prevotella sp.
TGCCTTCAAGACCATGTTCGACTACGACTTGGAACCAGAGGTCTATTCCTTCCGACTGTTAGACGCACTGATCCATGCAGCCAAGAAAGAGGGCATCACCGACTGGCCTGTACACATCAAGATAGACACTGGCATGCACCGTTTGGGCTTCAATCCAGACAAGGATATGGAGGAACTCATCAACAGGCTGAAGCATCAGACAGCTGTCATCCCACGTTCAGTATTCTCGCACTTTGTAGGTTCTGACAGCGATGACTTCGACAACTTCTCGCGTATGCAGTTCGAGAAGTTCGACCGTGCCAGCCGTCAGCTGCAGGCAGCCTTCGACCATAAGATATTGCGCCACATGGACAACTCTGCAGGTATAGAACACTTCCCAGAACGACAGTTAGACATGTGCCGATTAGGCTTGGGACTCTATGGCGTGGATCCCAGAGACAACCACATGCTCAATACCGTATCAACGCTGAAGACCACCATACTACAACTGCGCCATGTACCAAAGGACGAGACAGTAGGCTACAGTCGCAAGGGCATATTGACGCGCGACAGTGTGATTGCTGCTATCCCCATAGGCTATGCCGACGGGCTGAACCGTCATTTAGGACGTGGTGCATGCTACTGTTTGGTAAATGGCCAAAAGGCACCTTACGTAGGTAACATCTGTATGGACGTTGCAATGATAGATGTGACGGACATCAACTGTCAGGAGGGAGACATGGTAGAGATCTTTGGTGAGCATCTGCCCGTTACAGTACTCAGTGATGCACTTGACACGATACCCTACGAGGTACTGACCGCTGTGAGCAGCAGAGTGAAGAAAGTATATTATCAGGAGGGATGAATACTGATATTGTAAACGTTTTCATTAAAAAACTTACAACTTTCTACACTCAACTCTCAAGTTTTTTGTACCTTTGCACCACTACTTACTGAATAAACAATCAAACGTTCAATAAAATGAGTTCTGTACAAACTACTAAAATGACCAACTATCGTTGGATTATTTGTGCGATGTTGTTCTTTGCAACAACTGTTAACTACATGGACCGTCAGGTTCTTTCACTTACATGGAAGGACTTTATAGCGCCAGAATTTCACTGGACAGATGAGAACTACGGTGTCATTACTTCTGTATTCTCCATTTTGTATGCTGTATTCTGCCTCTTTGCAGGTAAGTTCATCGACTGGATGGGTACCAAGAAAGGTTACCTTTGGGCCATCTTCGTATGGTCACTCGGTGCCTGTCTGCATGCTCTTTGTGGATGGGTAACCATGCAGATTGAAGGCATCGAAGGCGTAGAAGCCCTTAAGGCTGTTGAGGCCGGTTCCATGACTGCCCTCTCTATTGCAACTGTCAGTGTGTGGCTATTCCTGTTCTGCCGCTCAGTCCTCGCACTGGGTGAAGCAGGCAACTTCCCTGCTGCCATCAAGGTAACTGCAGAATACTTCCCCAAGAAAGACCGAGCTTTTGCCACCTCATTATTTAACGCTGGTGCATCTGTAGGTGCTCTGGCTGCTCCTGTCAGCATTCCACCTCTCGCTGAAGCTTTTGGTTGGGAAATGGCATTTATCATCATCGGTGCCCTTGGTTTCGTATGGATGGCTCTCTGGGTGTTTATTTATGACAAGCCCCACAAGAGTAAGCATGTCAATGCAGCTGAGCTGACTTACATCAATCAGGACACTGAAACTGACGAAGACCCCAAGAATGCTATTGACGAAGGCAAGCAGATGAGCTATGCCAAGGCATTTACCTACAAGCAGACATGGTCGTTCATCGTGGGTAAGTTCATGACCGATGGTGTGTGGTGGTTCTACCTGTTCTGGGCTCCTGCCTATTTCTCAGACCAATTCCATTACAAGACTTCCAGCGGCATGGGTCAGTTACTCATCTTCACGCTCTATGCCATAGTAACGATAGTCAGCATCTTCGGTGGTTACCTGCCTAAGCTCTTTGTAGAGAAGCGTGGCATGAATCCCTATGCTGGTCGTATGTTAGCAATGCTTATTTTTGCCTTCTTCCCACTGTTCGCACTGTTCGCACAGCCATTGGCCATGTGGCAAGAGTCACCCATTGACCCAGCATGGTGGCCAGCCATTATCATTGGTCTGGCAGGTGCAGGTCATCAGGCATGGTCTGCCAACATTTTCTCTACGGTTGGCGACATGTTCCCGAAGGCTGCCATTGCTACAATTACAGGTATAGGTGCTATGGCTGGTGGTTTAGGCTCCATGCTCATCAATTACTGCTCTGGTAAGCTCTTTACCTATGCAGAAGGTATGGGTTCGCAATTCACCTTCATGGGATATGAAGGCAAGCCTGGTGCATACATGATTGTCTTCTGTTTCTGTGCCGTTGCCTACCTCATTGGCTGGTTCATCATGAAGGCTCTTGTACCAAAGTACAAGCCCATCATTGTTGAAGATTAATTTTTCTCATACTCATATTGTTAAGGCGGGCACTCACTCCAACGGGGGGTGTCCGTTTTTTTCACAATAGTTTCTACAAAAGAAAGAGACATGAAAATCGGAATAATAGTAGCTATGGACAAGGAGCTGCAGCAGTTGCAGCAACTGTTCGCAGGAAGCGATGTCCGCGTAGAGAAATGCGGCATCGGCAAAGTAAACGCTGCACTTGGTGCACAACGTATGATTAACGAGTTCCAGCCAGACATCATCATCTCCTCTGGCTGTGCCGGTGGCAACGGCGATGATATACAGATACAAGATGTGGTGGTAAGCACCGAATTAACTTACCATGACGTCTATTGTGGTACGGCCGTCGATAACTGTACGATTTATGGTCAAGTACAAGGTCTGCCAGCACGTTTTCCTGCCGACCCGGAACTGTTGGAGAAAGCCAAACAACTGAACTTTTCTACGCTCGCCATTCACCCTGGACTTATTGTCACTGGCGACTGGTTTGTGGATTCAAAGGAGAAGATGCGCTCTATTATAGAAAAGTTCCCTGATGCCAAGGCTGTGGATATGGAATCGTGCGCCATTGCCCAAACATGTTACATCAATAAGGTAAGATTCATCTCCTTCCGCGTCATCAGCGACATCCCTTTGCGAGACACTGATGCATCGATGTACCATGATTTCTGGAACACCATAGCCGAGCATTCCTTCCAAGTGACAAAGACCTTCGTGGAGAGTCTATAATAAGTCAGGCATCAGCAAAGCGCCGACCGTCACTGAGTGTGACTTCCAACTTTGTATATTCAGAGTGGAAGTCATGGCGTAGGCGTTCCAAGTAACGACGACTCTCCCACAAACACATGGGCAGGTCGTGCAACAGATAGTTACCACACGTCTCTGGCGTCGTAGCTGGCACCTCTGTCTGTTGTAACATCCACTCAAGGCAATCGATGGTGAGCTGGCGCATATCCTCAGATGTATAGCTGCCTGTCATAACGATGTACATACCCGTCAGACACCCCATAGGTCCAACATATACTACATCGTCCTTTACGCTGGAGTTACGAAACCATGTTGCCATCAAGTGTTCCATGCTATGCATGGCAGCTGGTGCTACTGCAGGCTCACGATTAGGTTCAGTAATACGCAGGTCAAACGTTGTAAAGCCCTTGTCTTGACGCGACACATAGATACCTGGCTTCAGGTGCGTATGGTCAATAGTAAAACTCTGTATAACTTCCATCTTAAGCCTTAATTCTTGTTCGCTTTCTTACGCTGATCGTGGTCAAGAATTATCTTTCGCATGCGCATAGACTGTGGAGTAACTTCCACCAGCTCATCCTCCTTGATATATTCCAGACACTCTTCAAGCGACATTACCGTCTTTGGAATGATACGCGCCTTGTCGTCTGTACCAGAAGCACGCACGTTCGTCAGTTGCTTTGCTTTACAAACGTTGATCACCAGGTCGTTGTCGTGCACATGCTCACCAACCACCTGTCCCATATATACATCTTCACCGGGATCGATGAAGAACTTTCCGCGGTCTTGCAACTTGTCGATAGCATAGGCAAAGGCATTTCCTGTCTCTAAGGCAATCAACGAACCGTTAACACGTCGTTCAATGTCGCCTTTGTAAGGCTGGTACTCCTTGAAACGATGTGCCATGATAGCTTCACCCTGACTGGCAGTGAGCACATTAGTACGCAGACCGATGATGCCTCGCGATGGCATATCGAATTCGATATTCACGCGTTCGCCCTGAGACTCCATTGATGTCATCTCACCCTTACGACGAGTTACCATGTCAATCATCTTCGAGGCAAACTCCTCTGGAACATTGATGGTCAGCTCCTCAATGGGCTCACACTTCACACCATCTATTTCTTTATATATCACTTGTGGTTGTCCTACCTGAAGCTCATAGCCCTCACGACGCATAGTCTCGATGAGCACACTCAGGTGAAGCACACCACGACCAGAGACTACCCATTTGTCTGTAGCATCCTCGAAAGGCTCTACCCTCAGCGCCAGATTCTTCTCTAATTCCTTTTCCAGACGATCATTAATGTGTCGCGACGTTACGAACTTACCTTCTTTACCAAAGAATGGCGAGTCATTAATAGTAAAGAGCATTGACATGGTTGGCTCGTCAATGGCAATGGGAGGCAATGCTTCCGGCTGTTCTGCATCGCAGATGGTGTCGCCGATCTCAAATTTCTCAAGGCCAATAACAGCACAGATGTCACCACATGCCACCTTGTCAGTGCGTACGTGACTCATGCCCTCAAAGGTATGTAACTCCTTAATTTTTGTACGTTCCTGCGTACCATCACGATGACAGATTGTAATCTGCTGACCGTCACAAAGCTCACCACGATGTACACGTCCTACAGCAATACGGCCCGTATAGCTGCTATAATCAAGAGACGTAATAAGCATCTGTGGTGTACCCTCCAACTGTCTGGGAGCAGGTATTACCTCTATAATCTTGTCAAGAAGATAAGTAATATCTGATGTAGGTTTATTATAGTCCTCGCCCATCCAGCCGTTTTTAGCAGAGCCATAAACCACAGGGAAATCCAACTGGTCCTCAGTGGCATTCAGCGAGAACATCAAGTCAAACACCATCTCATAAACCTCTTCAGGACGACAGTTAGGTTTGTCAACCTTGTTGACCACCACTATAGGTTTCAGTCCTATCTGCAGAGCTTTCTGAAGTACAAAACGTGTCTGGGGCATCGGACCCTCAAAGGCATCGACCAGCAACAGACAGCCATCAGCCATGTTGAGCACTCGCTCCACCTCTCCACCAAAGTCGGAGTGTCCCGGAGTATCTATAATATTGATTTTAGTACCTTTCCAATTGATACTTACATTTTTCGAAAGAATCGTTATACCACGCTCGCGTTCCAAGTCGTTAGCGTCTAACACCTGACTGCTCAGATTCTGTCCCTCACGAAACAGATGGCCTGCCAGCATCATTTTATCTACCAGTGTTGTCTTGCCATGATCCACATGCGCTATGATGGCAATGTTTCTTATATCCTGCATAACTAAATTATATTTTGGCTGCAAAGGTACAAAAAATTTTAATTTTTTCATCTAAAACGTTTCATTTTTAATTTATTTTTCGTACCTTTGCAGCCGATTTCGGAAAATCCGAAGCATTCGACGACGTAAATAGTTGTGATTAAGGCCATGAGCGTCTGAAGGATGTAGATAATCAAAAACAACAATTAATCAAAACTGTTATGTATTTAGATCAAGCAAAAAAAGCAGAGATTTTCGGACAGTACGGCAAGAGCGCCACTGACACTGGTTCAGTAGAGAGCCAGGTTGCACTGTTCACCTATCGTATCGCTCACCTGACAGAGCACCTGAAGAAGAACCACAAGGATCACGTTACAGCACGTAGCCTTACCATGTTGGTAGGTCGTCGTCGTAAGCTCCTTAAGTATCTTCGTGAGCGTGACATCGAGCGCTATCGCGCACTTATCAAAGCTCTTGGACTGCGTAAGTAATAGTCAAGGTAAAAAAAATAAAAGCTGTGCATCGTCAATGCACAGCTTTTTTATTTGATGTCTATCCGCTTTAATATTTTATTTCCTCCAATGGCTTCATGACAAAATCACGCTCGTACATGAGAGGATGAGGAATTTGCAGGTCAGGCTCATCGATGGTAAGGTCGTCATACAGCAATATATCTATGTCTATAGGACGATCATGATAAACTTGTGCCTGGGATTTCTTTTTACGCCCCATGTCACACTCTATCCGCTGGGTCAGTTGTAGCACTTCACGAGGGGTATGGGTGGTCCGACACAACAGGACGGCATTGAGGAAGCGGTGTTCAGACTCAAAGCCCCATGGCTCACTCTCAATAAAAGAGGATACGCGAACGACCTGCCCTACCCGTTCATCTATCATGCGAATGGCTCGCTTCATCAGGGCATAACGATCTCCAAGATTAGACCCCAACCCAAGATAGACGTGATGTTCAGCCATAAAGTCTCAAACCTGTAATACTTCTATCCAATCAGTCGTCAATGATAAGCAAGGCGTCACCATAACAACCAAACTTATAACCATGCTTGATAGCTTGCTTATAGGCTTCCATGACGATGTCGTAACCACCAAAGGCAGCTGTAGTCATGAGCATTGTGGATTCGGGATGGTAGAAATTAGCAATGAGACAGTCTGCCACACCAAACTCATAGGGTGGGAAGATGAACTTATTGGTCCAACCATCGTATTCCTTCAGTAGTCCGTCAGTTCCGACTGCAGTCTCTGTGGCACGTGCAGTGCTGACGCCTACTGCACAAATATGGTGTCCCTCCTGCTTGGCACGATTGACAATATCGCAGGCTTCGGCACTGATGATCATCTGCTCAGAGCTCATCTTATGTTTAGTAAGGTCTTCCACCTCAATACCTTCGAAGTTACCCAAGCTACAATGCACAGTAACAAATGCGAAGTTGATGCCACGTATCTCCAGACGTTTCATGAGTTCACGACTGAAATGGAGTCCAGACGACGGTGTGGTAACTGCACCCTCATGACGTGCATAGATGGTTTGGAAATTCTCCATGTCCTCAGGTGTGGGGTCACGATGATCTATGATATAGCGTGGCAGTGGTGCTGAGCCTAATGCGAACAGCTCACGTTTGAACTCGTCGTGGGGACAGTCGTAGAGAAAACGTAGGGTACGTCCACGACTGGTTGTATTATCAATGACTTCAGCTACCATGGGCCCGTCTTCATCGAAGAAGAGCTTGTTACCAATACGTATCTTACGAGCTGGCTCTACAAGCACGTCCCACAAGCGCAACTCCTCGTTGAGTTCACGTAGCAGAAACACCTCTATCTTGGCATCGGTCTTCTCCTTTGTTCCAAAGAGACGTGCAGGAAATACTTTTGTATCGTTGAAGATGAAGGTGTCTCCCTCATCGAAATAACCTGCTATGTCACGGAAGATAAGGTAGTCCTCTGTGTCGTTGCCGTCGGCATCTTTACGAAACATGTCGATAGTCTGGCTCTTACGATGGACAATCATCAGGCGGCATTCGTCGCGACGATAAATCTTATCAACTGTACCGTCCTCATTTTCAAAGGAACGGAATGGAGGTTCAAGTGCTACGAGTTCTTCGGGCAATTTGAATTTGAATTGTGATAGTTTCATCTATGTCTTTTATATTTATTTTTTCTTTTTTATCCTTCAATCTCCTGATTCTCCAGCCACTGTGGGAAGTCATCAAGCTTGATACAGTCGGTGATACTGACATCACCCAAACGAGTACGACAGAGAGCTGTAAGATAGGCACCACTATTAAGGGAGCGCCCAATGTCACGTGCCAGGGAGCGGATATAAGTTCCTTTCCCACAAACCACACGCAAACTGAGCTGCATACTTTCGGCATCGAAGGCTGTCACGTCAATGGAATCAACATGTATCATTTTTGGCTGCAGCTGAACGTCTTTCCCCTTCCTACGAAGTTCGTAAGCCCTGTCGCCATTGATTTTCACTGCAGAATAGGTAGGTGGCACCTGCATAATGTCACCAACGAAAGTTGGCAGTGTCTCATCGATAAGCTGTCGTGTGATATGCTCCGTAGGGAATGACTCATTTACCGGATGCTCCATATCGTAACTGGGTGTAGTAGCTCCAAGCTGCAGAGTTGCCGTATATTCCTTGGTATGAAGCTGTAGGCGTTCTATCTCCTTGGTCTTCTTACCCGTGCAAAGAATAAGCACGCCAGTTGCCAAAGGGTCAAGAGTGCCTGCATGACCAGTCTTGACTCGACGCACGCCCAGACGTCGCGACAGTCTGGTACGTACATACGCCAAGGCACCGAACGATGTCATGCCATAGGGTTTATTGATGTATATGAATTCTCCTTGTGTGAAGTTCATTAGTCAACCATTGCGAGTGAGTGTCCTGTCAGTAGCAGGGCTATGATAATGCCACCGACAATGATACGATAGATACCAAAGGCCTTAAAGCCATACTTGGTGAGGAAAGCCACAAACCACTTCATGGCCAACAAAGCCACAACAAATGCGACGACACATCCTAAGATGAGCATCATGATGTTATAGGACGTGGCCCATGCCGTATCTTCCTTTAACAGGTCAAGCAAGTCAAGCAGTGTAGCACCTGCCATGGTAGGCACAGCGAGAAAGAACGAAAACTCAGCAGCCCGTTTTCTCGTAAGTCCCTGTGTCATTCCTCCAACGATGGTTGCCATGGAACGGGACACGCCAGGAATAACAGAGATACACTGATAGAGTCCGATGTAGAATGCCCTACGTTCGTTGAGCTTATTTTCATCAGAGCCTTTATTGAACAGCTTATCGCAGAAGAGCATAAAGATACCTCCCACAACGAGCATAATGGCTACGACAAGCACGCTATCGAGCAACCAGTCGAGCAGACCAGATTTCTTAGCGAGGAGTCCAATAATAACCGCTGGCAGTACACCAACGATGAGCAGCCAATAGAAATAGAACTTATGCTTTAGCTTCTGCAAAAGCGTGCTGCCTGCAGGTGCTGGTGTATTGTCGAACTGAAAGAATCGTCTCCAATAAAGACATACCACAGAGAGGATGGCCCCAAACTGTATGATGAACGTGAAGGCATGGATGAATGCCTTGTCTGCCTCACACAGGTTTTCTGGTGACAGTCCCAAGAGATTCTGAGTAATAATCATGTGACCCGTAGAGGACACGGGCAGAAACTCAGTGAGTCCTTCTACAATAGCTATTATAATGGTTTCAAACCAAGTCATTCCTTCGTCTCCTTCTCCTTCACTTGTTCTACACCATTGTCCTTAGGCTTACGCATAACACCGTAAATCATGAAGACAAACCCAAAGAAACATACGGCAGGAGCCACCTTGATGCGTCGCACGCTGAAGATATCAGGATTATAGTGTTCTGCTGTCGAGCCGTCACCACTCATCAACAAGAAACCTATCACTACTATTGCCATGCCAACAGCCAACAAGATGAAGTTAACACGGTCGAAAGCGAAATTACGTCTATCCATAAAAAACTCTAAACTATAAACTCTAAACTATAAACTACAAACTATATCCTGTACAACTCACCTGCCGTCATGCGCAAGAACTTGTTGACTGCCAGGTAGGCACAGATAGCCGTGATAATGATGCCAAACAGCAGGACGGCCACACCGGTGATGGTCAGCTCCTCCCAACCAATAATGGTCAGCAAGTCAGGTTGCTGTAGGTAAAGCGCATAGACACCTGCTCCCAAAACAAGTATAGCAAGTATGGCAGCCACCAGTCCTACTCCCACAGCCCTACGCACAAAAGGACGACGAATGAACGCCCATGATGCACCTACCAACTTCATGGTATGAATGAGGAATCGCTGGGAGTAAATGCTCAGTCGAACACTGTTACTGATAAGCGAGAATGAGACAATGGTCAGCAATACTGCCAATACGAGCAAAACAAGACTTATCTTACTGAGATTGCTGTTAACCTTATCCATCAAATCAACCGGATAGTTAACTTCCGCTATCTTTGGTATAGCAAGTATCTCCTTCTTTACCAGTAGCGCAGAGTCGCTATTAGCATAGTCAGCAGCCAGCTGGATTTCCAGTGTCGCAGGCAATGGATTGAAACCGGCAAAGTCCTCCGGGTCAGCACCCAACTCTGCCATGCTCTCTTTCTTGGCTTGTTCTTTACTGATATAAGTGATATGTCGTACGTAGGGTCGTACTCGAAGTCGGTTGTAGGTTGCACCACGCTCCTGTTGCGTCATTTCATCTCCCAGAACGACAGTAACAGTAAGGTTTTCACGTACATACGACGACAGGTTACGAGCTGTAAGGACAGTGAATACCACCAACCCCAACAATACAAGCACCATGGTAGTGCTTATGCATAAAGTCACAACCTGCAATCCGTGGCGGCTGCTGGTAGTTTTTTTCTTATTTCCCATTACTTTTTCGATGTAATACACCTAATTTCGTGCAAAGTTAATACTTTTATTTGACATTTATGGTTTGAGATTTGAGGTTTTCATAATGCCCTCGGTGTTATTTAACATTCTTTTATAAAAAATCTCAAATCTCAAATCCCAAATCTCAAAGTTTATTGTATCTTTGCACCCACTATGAGTACGATTATCTATTCTTCACCCATTTTCGGACCTGTGCATAGTCGCAGACTCGGATTGTCATTGGGCATCAACTTGCTGCCTGCTGACGGTAAGGTGTGTTCCTTTGACTGCATCTATTGTGAGTGTGGTTTCAATAAAGACCATCGCCCTACCCTGCCCATGCCTACTCGCGAAGAAGTAGCACAACGCTTGGAGCAGAAACTACAAGAGATGAAACAAGAGGGACAATTGCCTGACGTACTGACGTTTGCAGGCAACGGCGAACCTACATGCCACCCTCATTTTGCTGACATCATTGACGACACCATTAAACTGCGTAACAAGTACTGTCCACAGGCAAAGGTATCGGTACTGAGTAATTCCACATTCATCCATCGTCCAGAGGTGCATGATGCACTGATGCGTGTAGATAACAACATACTGAAACTGGACACGGTATCAATGGACTACATCAACAGGGTTGACCGTCCTGCAGGCCATTACAACTTGAAAGAGATCACCGAGCAGATGAAAGCCTTTCATGGACATATCATCGTTCAGACCATGTTCATGAAGGGAACCGACCCAGCTATGGATAATACTGGCGAAGAGTATGTAGGCCCCTGGTTAGAGGCAATACGTGACATCAACCCACAGCAAGTGATGGTCTATACCATTGACCGGGAGACACCTGCCCATGGGTTGCTGAAAGCTACGCACCAAGAGCTGGACACCATCCGTGACCGTGTCCTCGCCATGGGCATTCCCTGTCAGGCCTCATATTAGCCCTATAAGCCCAATAAGCCCAATAAGCCCAATAAGCCCAATAAGCCCAATAAGCCCAATAAGCCCCATGCCCAACAAAGACGAATACTACATGAAACGTGCACTGGAAGAGGCACGCTTAGCACTACAGGCAGGCGAAA
>JAFPED010000108.1 GCA_017423565.1 Prevotella sp.
CATGAACAACTTCCGTTCAACGATTCAGAACATCATGAACGATGTGATGCCAGCAGACCAAGCTGTTGACCACGTGAACTGCTATCTCGACATGACCGACGAACCTTATTGGCCATCCAACACTTGGACAACTGGTTATGACTACGAGGCAACTGGTTACAATGCTGCTGGTGAGGCAGTTTCGGGTTGGGTTCCTAACTGTATGGTTGGTGCTGCATACGCATTCCGCGCAGGTCGTTACAATGTTGCTACTTACGGACTCGTTGGTGATGGTGAAGACATGAAGATTGGTATCACTTCCGATGGACAGAAAGTTCACTGGTTCCTCTTCTCTGGATTCAAGCTCACTTACGTTGGTAAGGATGCAGACGCTATCAACGAAATTCTCCCTAACTACACTGAGCAGCTCGAAAGATTCTTGAACGAGAATAGCTCTAACATGACTCAGCCAGCTCTCGACGCTGCAATGAAGGCTCTTGAGAATGCTCAGAACCTGATTGGTAGCTCCGACGCTGATGCACTCTGGAATGCTCTCCAGGCAACTAACCAGGCTCTTGCAGACGCTCAGGCTAACAAGGCTGCTTGCGACGCATACAAGCTTGCTTACGACGATCTCTATGCAGCTGCAAGCGACCCAGAAGCTAATCTTGAGGCACTCGAGAAGTTTGGCGAAGAAGAAGAAAGCTTCAACAACTACACTGAACTCACCACAGACGAACTCATTGCCCTCACAGAAAAGGCTAAGGAATTCACTGCTGACCTGAAGATGCCTAATGGCGAAGCTTCTGACGAAGACCCACTCGACTACACAAGCGTGATTGTGAACCCTACATTCGACAATATCTCATACGAAGGATGGTTAGGTTCAAGCTTCGGTGCAGGTGGTACTACTGCTCCTCTTGCAGAACGCTATCAGCAAAAATTCGACACTTATCAGGATCTCACAGTTCCTGCTGGTACTTATGAACTCTCTGTGAACGGTATGCATCGTTCTGGTCAGGCTGCTGACGACTACGCAGACTACCTCGCAGCTCAAGAAGCATTGGCTGCTGACCCTGACTACGTTGACCAAACCCTCACTGCATTCCTCTATGCAACTACAAGCGAAGGTACATTCTCTAACCCACTTCCTCACGCATCTGCTGGTGTTGTTGAGAGTCCTTACGGTGTGGAAAGTGAATCAACAGTTGGTGAAAACGCTGACCACTACATTCCTAACACCATGCTTGCTTGCGACACTTACTTCCACACTCCTTACTACGACGAGCAAGGCAACGAGTACTATCCTTACTTCACTAAGGTGATTCTCAAGGTGGGTGAAGACAAGAAGCTCCGCATCGGTGTGAAGCGTAATAATGATGCAGGAACTCCTGCAGGCAACTGGACCATCGTTGACGACTTCAAGCTCCTCTACTTCGGTACTAACAGTGCACAGGATCCAAGCGCAGACGCTTCTGGCATCGCTACAGCTACAGCTGAGAACATGACGAAGGCTGCACAAATCTTCACTGTTTCTGGTACTCGCGTAAGCTCACTCCAGAAGGGTATCAACATTGTTCGTACAAGCAATGGCGAGGTGAAGAAGATTTTCGTAAAGTAACTTCTTGAAAAAGAATCTTGATAAAAGTCCTCAGCGCGAAAGGCGCTGGGGACTTTTTTTGATGGGGGGGTGATGGGGTTAATGGGGAGAATGGGGTTGATGGGATTTATGGGGAGAATGGGAGGAATGGGATTAATGGGAACTATGCAGCTAAAGGTAACTACTTTACTCTTTAATCTTTACTCATTACTCTCCCTCC
>JAFPED010000109.1 GCA_017423565.1 Prevotella sp.
CTGTCCATTGGCCATACCATACTGATCAACGAGGTTGGCTGTCGGATGGTGAATGATGTTATCGTGAGCCACAAGACCTGCAACCTTCGGACCGAAGATCTTAGCGCAGTTCCAGTTGGCAGAGTTCGTACCAGGATAAGCACCACGGAAGATGGCCTCCGTAGAACCAGGCATCATCCAACTCTGCTTCACGGTATAGAAGATGTCTGAGTAGCAGGACTCTGCATTCTCGTCACGCTCGTGATCATAAATGCTGGAATACCTGAATTCTGCCAACTTATACTTCACTGTTCCTTTCTTTACCAGATCAAGCGCCTTGCCAAGAGTCTCAGCAGCCTTCTTACAGTATGCGACATCATAATCGTAGGTTTTGCCGTTGGAACTAGCACCTAAAAGTTGGGCAACGCCGCCGTCCTTGGTCTTCTCAAACTCCTTCATGAGAGGAGAACCAGCCCAGAGATAGCACTTACCCAGATAGCAGAGTGCCATGAACTTGTTGACACGCAGGTCGTTCTTTCCTGCAGTCTGCATACCGGCCAGTGTCTCATCCCAGTCGTAAGGAAGAAGGTCGTATGCCCTTTCAAAATCCTCTGCGCAGCGGTCTGCACATTCCTGGAAAGAAAGGCGGGGCAGTTCAGGAATCTCTGAACCAAAAGCCTCGTCGATGTATGGCATGCCACCGAAATAGCACATCACTTCGAAATGCCACCATGCACGGAAGAAATACATCTGGCCAAGCAACAAGTCACGCTCTTCGTCAGTTCCTACGAGAGACTTGATATTCTCAATACCCATGTTACACTTACGAATGCAGTACCATGAGTTATCCCAGAGTGACTGACGTCTGCCATTATAGGTGCCACCTTTTAACCAGCACTGTGTGTTGCTAACCCAGTTACGATAGTTACCAAGATCCACCTGATGATCCATGTGTGCATAGCCCTCGGGATTGTGAACAGCGTCATCACCGAAATTCCATGCGGTACAATAGTTAACCTTCTCCTTATCAGGAATCAGGTTATAGATTTCCTCAATATATCCCTGGAAGTTGCGGAAGTTCTTGAAGGCCTCATCCTCTGCCACGATAGACTCCGGATCCTTGTCGAGCCAGTCGGTGCAGGAAGTGATGGAAGCGCCTGCCACAAGGAGCAGCGAACCACACAAGAGGGATTTTATGTCATTATAATATTTCATAATCGTATACGCCGTTAAATGTTAAGCTTAATTCCGAAGTTATAACGTCTGACAGTCGGGTAGGCACCACCGCCACCACTGAATCCGTAGTTACTCTCACGGTCGTCAGGCATCTTTGTGATCAGGAAGAGGTTGTTACCATTCACATAAAGCTTCAAACTTGTGAAACCAAGCTTCTTGATCCAGCCCTTCGTCCATGTATAAGCAATCTCCACGTTCTTCAGACGGAAATAGGAGCCGTCATAAAGATACTGTGTACCGTCGTTGTAGGAAACCTGTGTGGTGAATCGTGGTACAACGACTTCACCGCCTCTGTCTACCGGATTCCACCAAACACCATTGTCATATACAGTCAGAAGCTTATTATTGAAAGAATGGAGGCCTACGTCACGAGTAACGCCTGTTGCTCCATATAACTGGGCAAAGCAGCTCCAGCCTTTCCACTCCCAGCCGATCGTGGCGTTGTAGGTGTGTTCCGGAGTACCGGTATAACCGTAAGGAGCCTGGTCATTTGTTTCATCAACAACACCGTCACCATTGAAGTCTACAATATAATGGTCACCGATGAGTACCTGGCTATCGTCCTTCTCTCGTGCAGGCGTACTATAGAGTTCATCATAGGTACCAATGAAACCGTTGTCAATAAACGAAATGTACTGGCCCTGAGAATAGCCCTGTGCCTTACGGTAAGCAGGAATCAGAGCGGGGTCATCCTTTTCTATAATTTCATTATGCGCGTACGTGTAGTTGGCGTTTGCCCAGAAGCGCATGCCATTGTTCAATACCTTGTTGAAACGGACTTCAAACTCGAAACCGTGGTTCTTCATCTTACCCTTGTTGATGTCAGGGTTCGTGGCTGCACCATAGTAAGAAGGCACTGAACGGTTGCTTCCTGAGATAAAGATATCTTTACGGTCGTCGCGGAAA
>JAFPED010000110.1 GCA_017423565.1 Prevotella sp.
CAGCGTTGGCGCTGAAGCGCTCCAGCTTGCCGGTAGTCAGGTTCTTGGCGATGATACCGCGTGCGCGTCCGTCGACAATCACGACATCTTCCATCTCGTAGCGGGTGAAGAGCTTCACCTTGCCGGCCTTCACCTGACAGCTCAGAGAGCTATAGGCACCCAGCAACAGCTGCTGACCCGTCTGACCCTTGGCATAGAACGTACGGCTTACCTGGGCACCACCGAAAGAACGGTTAGCCAGCATGCCACCATACTCACGAGCAAAGGGAACACCCTGAGCAACGCACTGGTCGATGATATTGTTAGACACCTCAGCCAGACGATATACATTAGCCTCACGAGCACGATAGTCACCACCCTTTACGGTGTCGTAGAACAAACGATACACCGAGTCGCCATCGTTCTGATAGTTCTTAGCAGCATTGATACCACCCTGTGCGGCAATAGAGTGCGCACGGCGAGGTGAGTCCTGAATGCAGAGGTTGATAACGTTGAAACCCATCTCACCAAGAGAAGCAGCAGCCGATGCACCAGCCAGACCTGTACCAACAACGATGACATCGAGCTTCAGTTTGTTCTTTGGGTTGACCAAACGTTGATGAGCCTTATATTCTTTCCATTTCTCAGGCACTGGTCCTGCAGGAATCTTTGAATCTAATACTTTTGCCATAATAATTTTCAATTATCAATGTTGAATTATCAATTCTTTTAGCACTTGCAATCTTTACACTTGCAATCCTCACATGTACAACCGGTTTTCTCTGCACACTGGCAAGGGTCACATTTACACTCCTCGCACTTGCAAGCCTTCTCAGCTCCACACTGGCAAGGGTCACATTTGCACTCCTCGCACTTGCAACCGGCATTCATTTTACAGCAGTCAGCATCAGACTTGTCGCAATGAGCACCCACTACACACTCTGTCTGTGGCTTTACACAGTCAGGATTACCCTTACAGCAGAGGCTTGGTGCACATTTAAAGGCAAAGCCCAGAACAACGGCTGTATAGCCCAACATGAGCAGTGTGACATAGCAGAGACCAATCCACTGCATGCGCTTCTGCCAAATCTTACCACTGGCACCCAGAGTATGCATGGCTGACCAGAAGCCGTGAGCCAGATGGAACCAAATGGCACAGAACCAAACAAGGTAAAGCACCACGAAAATAGGATTGGAGAATGTCTCCTGAATCCATGCGAAACCATCGGTGGGTCCAAAGTTTGTCTCCATGCCAACTATTTCTGCAAACATCATGTTGTACCAGAAATGTTTTAGGTGCAGGAGCAAACCCAACAGGATGATGATACCCAGCACGAGCATGTTGCTCGATGCCCAGCCTTCAGCAACATCAAGAAGACCATTCTTGTTGACTGTTGTTGCCACACCGTAGCGGTTGTCGCCACGTGCCTTACGGTTCTGAGCCGTCAGGATGAAGGCAAAGACAATGTGAATAATTGCCAGGGTTGCCAGTCCTATAGTTGCCACAATGGCATACCAATTGGAACCCAGCAGTTCGCAAATCATGTTGTAAGCCTCTCCGGAAAACAGCGCAACAACATTCATGACGCAGTGAAACGTCAGGAACAGAATAAGCGCAATACCCGTTAAGGACATAACAACCTTACGACCAACGGATGAATTTAATAACCACATAATTGCTTGAAATTTAAATATTTAATTTGTTAATACTGATTTTTCGTAGTATGAATTTTAGCATCAAAGCATAAAAGTCGAATACCTTATAATAAGTACGCTCACGCGTGTTGAGGCTACAAAAGTACTACAAAATAATGAAATCCCAAAGTGTTTTGTAAAGAAAATGCAAAAAAATCCACAGAGAATCTCTCATGACTGCATGATTGTAAAAAAGATTTCGTATCTTTGCACGTCAAACAAACTATAAAAAGATGAAGGAAATCAAACGTATCGTCCTTACCGGTGGTCCTTGCGCAGGTAAAACCACAGCATTGGTAAGAGTCATTGAATACTTCTCAAGCAGAGGATTCAAAGTGTTCACCATCCCTGAAGTACCAACAATGTTCACACAAGCCGGCATGGACTACCTGACACAAAACAGACAGTTCTTCTATGAGGGTGAGAAGGCTACGCTGGAAATACAACTGGCTTTGGAGGACAAGTTCATGCAGATGGCACAGACCATTGATGGACCATGTGTCATTGTGTGTGACCGTGGAGCCATGGACATCTCTGCATACATGAAGCCTGAGGTTTGGGAGCAACTGACTGAAGACGTAGGAACAAGTACGGTAGAGCTGCGTGACGGCCGTTATGATGCTGTCCTTCATCTGGTAAGTGCTGCTGATGGCGCAGAACAGTTCTACACCACCAGCAACAATGCCAGCAGGAACGAGGCTGCTGACGAGCAAGGACTGGCCATTGCTCGCATGCTCGACAAACGTGTCATTGAGGCATGGACAGGTCATCCCCATCTTCGTGTCATCAACAACGATGAGGACTTCGATGCCAAGCTCAATCGTGTACTAAAGGAAATCAGCAGTGTGTTGGGTGTTCCCCAAACCATTGAGGAGGAACGTAAATATAAGGTGGAGGTCATTGGCGAACTGCCAGCCGACTGCATCGAAAGCAACATCACACAGACATATCTGGTAGGTGAGCCTGGTGCAGAAATCCGTTTGCGCCGTCGCGAATGGGCAGGAAAATTCGTCAATGTACATACAACAAAGAAGAAAGTATCCAACAAAGAAGAGCTCGTCACTGAGCGTCAGGTGTCCAATCACCTCTATCAGAGCATGTTACAACAGGCAGACCCCTATCGCCACACCATCAACAAGCTACGCAAAAGCTTCATTTGGAAAGGACAGTATTTTGAACTTGACTACTACAAAGGTGCACTCGACGGACTGGTCATACTGGAGACCAAAGGCATGCGTCGCCACGAAGACGTCAAGTTCCCACCCTTCCTTCGTGTAGTGGAAGACATCACAAGCAACAAGGATTACTATAACTACATGCTGGCTCTCAAGGGGTAGCCTTTCGTCTGTCTGCCAGATACATGCCCAACAGGATGAGGAAGGTACCAATGACAAAAAAGACGGTTATCTCTTCATGCAAAATGACCCATGCAAAAATGATGGTCGTGACTTCTAACACATAGTTTGAAGCCGTTTGGCTCGCGTCAAACGGCTTCAAACTCCTCGCAGCATCAGGTGTTTCTCTTCTCAGACCCACGTGTTTCTCATCGCAGGGGTAGGTCTTTGTTTTTCTGTCCTACGTTAATTAAATTGTAATAATTCGTTATTTGCATGGACTTTTCTGAAAGTTTTTGTAATTTTGCGCTCAGAAACATCAAGAAAGATATATGGTATTGAAGTACGACGTGTTAGTCATCGGAGGCGGACATGCTGGCTGCGAGGCTGCTACAGCAGCTGCCAACATGGGTGCAAAGACGTGTCTGGTGACCATGGACATGAATAAAATTGCACAAATGTCGTGTAATCCTGCTGTAGGAGGTATTGCCAAAGGACAAATAGTTCGCGAGATTGACGCACTGGGAGGACAGATGGCACTCGTCACTGACGCTACAGCCATACAGTTCCGCATGCTCAATCGTGGCAAAGGGCCTGCCGTCTGGAGTCCACGTGCGCAGTGTGACAGAGGAAAATTCATATGGAAATGGCGCGAAGTACTTGACCATACACCCAACCTTGACATCTGGCAAGACCAAGCCGACGAACTCCTCGTAGAAACCGTCCAGCATGCAGAGGCTTTGACTCAGCCCCACAAACAAGTGGTTGGCATAAAAACTGTATGGGGATGCGAACTGCGTGCCAAGGCTGTCATCATTACTGCAGGAACCTTTCTTAATGGCTTGTTGCACATAGGCAGGAAGATGGTTCCTGGGGGACGTATTGCTGAACCAGCTGTACCCCATTTCACAGAAAGCATTACACAACATGGCATCCGTGCTGCACGTATGAAGACAGGAACGCCTGTTCGTATCGACAAACGAACGGTACACTTCGAAGACATGGAGATACAAAATGGCGAGAACGACTTCCACCAATTCAGTTTTATGGGAAGTCACAGACCACTGGCTCAGCTACCTTGCTGGATGTGCTACACTAACGAAAAAGTGCACGAGACACTACGTAGCGGACTGGCAGACTCACCTCTTTATAATGGTCAGATACAATCCATCGGCCCACGCTACTGTCCCAGCATCGAAACAAAACTCGTAACGTTTCCTGACAAAGAACAACACTTACTGTTCTTGGAGCCAGAAGGAGAAACAACAAACGAAATGTATCTGAACGGCTTCTCCTCAAGCCTACCCATGGACGTACAAATAGCTGCACTCAGGCATATTCCTGGATTGAGAGATGCAAAGGTCTATAGACCCGGCTATGCAATAGAATATGATTTCTTCGATCCTACACAACTATATCACACGCTGGAATCGAAAATAATCAGTGGACTATTTATGGCAGGACAGGTCAATGGCACCACAGGATACGAAGAAGCAGGAGGACAAGGTACCATAGCTGGTATCAATGCTGCCCTGCTGGCTGGTTCTGCTGGATGCGAAACGAACGTACCACACAACTCATTCACCCTACAACGTGACGAGGCATACATAGGTGTACTCATAGATGACCTCGTGACAAAAGGGGTTGATGAACCATATCGAATGTTTACATCAAGAGCTGAATATCGTATCTTACTCAGACAGGACGATGCCGATGCACGACTCACAGAGAAAGCATATGATTTAGGTTTAGCGACAAGAGAACGCTACGACTGGTGGATGGAGAAGAAACAACACATCAAAGAAATTATAGATTTCTGCGCCAACACATCCATCAAAGCCAAGGACATTAACAGCCAACTGGAGCAACAAGGTACTACCCCACTCGAACGTGGATGCAAGCTTATCGACTTAATTAGCCGTCCACAACTCTCCATACTAACGTTGAGCGACATGATTCCTTCACTGAAAGAAATGCTCAACAAACCAGAAAACCGAAAAGAAGAGATAGCCGAAGCGGCTGAGATATACATCAAATACAAAGGATACATAGAACGTGAGAAACTGGCAGCCGACAAGATGCATCGACTGGAAAGCATCAAGATAAAAGGACACTTCAATTATATGGAGATTAACTCCCTATCAACAGAAGCACGACAGAAACTCACAGCCATTAACCCCATAACACTGGCACAGGCAAGCCGTATTCCTGGCGTATCACCAAGCGACATCAACGTGCTACTGGTACTTATGGGAAGATAATGTTTCACGTGGAACAAACTACCAATCATTATAAAAACAAAAGAACATGAACATTGAAGTATTGAAGGAAAATTTGCGATGCATTCCTGATTTTCCAAAGAAAGGAATTAATTTCCGTGACGTAACAACACTGTACAAAAGTGCAGAGTGCATGAAGATCATGACTGACGAGTTGTACGAGAAGTACAAAGACAAAGGGATTACGAAGATTGTTGGAATTGAAAGTCGTGGTTTTATCTTAGCCTCTGCCCTTGCCTATCGACTGGGAGCAGGCGTGGTTTTAGCTCGCAAACCAGGCAAGTTACCATTTACAGTAATTAAAGAATACTACACAAAGGAGTATGGTGTTGATACCATTGAAATGCATATTGACTCTATTACACCAGACGATGTAGTATTGATTCATGATGACTTGCTCGCAACTGGAGGTACTGCACTGGCAACATTGAAACTGGTAAAACACTTCAAACCAAAGCAGGTTTACATGAACTTCATCATGGAAATCAGCGATGAAGGACTACATGGACGCGAAGCACTGGAAGATCAAGTAGAGGTAACCACCCTCATGCAACTGTAAGCACATATAAGAGATGGAGCAAAATGTTCCACGTGAAACAAATGACCAAAGAAGAGAACCAAGAAAGGCTATCAAAGCTAAAGAAAATAGTACAGAGGCTGCCTGAGAAACCAGGCAGCTATCAGTACTATGACGAGGAGGGTACTATTATATATGTAGGTAAGGCAAAGAACCTCAAATCACGTGTGTCATCCTATTTCCATACAGAGGTTGACCGGTTCAAGACCAAAGTATTAGTGTCAAAGATCCATGACATCAGCTATACTGTAGTCAACACGGAAGAAGATGCCCTACTCTTGGAGAATTCTCTTATTAAGAAGTACAACCCAAAATATAACGTCTTACTGAAGGACGGTAAGACATATCCAAGCATTTGTATCACCAACGAACTACTGCCTCGTATCTTTAAAACACGAACCATCAACAAGAAATGGGGGACATATTACGGTCCATACTCCCATATCTCGAGCATGTATGCCGTGTTAGAACTGATTAATAAGCTGTATCATCCAAGGTCATGTCGCCAGCCTATCACAAGCGAAGGAATAGAACAGGGTAAATACCAGTTGTGTTTGGAGTATCACATCAAGAACTGTCAGGGTCCATGTGTAGCAAAACAATCAGTAGAGGCATATCGAAAGAACATAGAACAGGCGCGTGAAATACTGAAGGGTAACACCAGAGAAGTACTAAAAAACATGCGTTCTGAGATGGAGAAATTAGCTGAAGAACTACGTTTCGAAGAGGCAGAAGAGATAAAACGAAAGTACCTGCTCATAGATAATTTTGTATCAAAGAGCGAGGTGGTGTCACATACTATAAATAATGTGGATGTAGTATCCATTACAAACGACGAGAAAACAGCTTACATTAACTATATTCACGTGGCTAATGGGGCAGTTAACCAGTCGTTTACTTTTGAGTATAAAAAGCGGCTTGAAGAAACAGATGAGGAGCTTTTAGCATTGGGTATCGTAGAGATGCGCGAACGTTTCCATAGCGATGCTAAGGAAATCATACTCCCCATTGAGCTGGACTTGCCCTTGGAAGGCATCACCATCACTGTTCCACAGCGAGGCGACAAACGAACACTACTGGAACTGTCGCAAATGAATGGGAAACAGTACAAGGTAGATAGACTGAAACAGGCAGAAAAACTGAATCCAGAACAGAAGCAAACACGGCTGATGAAGGAGCTTCAGGACAAACTTCGACTACCTAAATTACCCTATCAAATAGAGTGTTTCGACAACTCAAACATATCAGGTACCGATGCTGTTGCAGGTTGTATTGTCTTTAAGGGTATGAAACCCTCGAAAAAGGACTACAAGAAATACAACATTAAGACAGTAGAAGGACCTGACGACTATGCCTCCATGAAAGAGGTAGTACGACGCCGATACAGCCGTATGATAGAGGAAGGCACTCCCCTACCCGACCTCATCATCACTGATGGTGGACGAGGTCAGATGGAAGTGGTACGTGAAGTGATACAAGACGAACTGAACATCGATATTCCAATAGCTGGACTGGCAAAGGATAACCGTCACCGTACCAATGAGTTACTCTATGGATTTCCACCCATGACCATTGCATTAAAGACTGACTCTGAGCTCTTCCATGTGCTCACAAGAATACAGGATGAGGTACATAGGTTTGCTATTACTTTCCATCGCGACGAACGCTCTAAACACCAGTTACATAGCGAGTTAGACGAAATAAAAGGTATCGGTCCCAAAACAAAGGATGACCTATTAAAGCATTTTAAGAGTGTGAAACGCATCAAAGAGGCTGATAGTGAGGAAATTGAAGAAATTGTTGGAGCATCGAAAGCACAGATTATTTTTAATCATTTCAATACTTAATTTTGGTTGTTACAAAAGATTTCACTATCTTTGCATCATGAGAATAGTC
>JAFPED010000111.1 GCA_017423565.1 Prevotella sp.
AATTCTGCACGGTTCTCTGGCCAGTTGTTGTGACGGATGTAGTAAGTCAGGCCATTGGCCAGCTTTCCTTTACGTACTGCTTCGTCAGCAGGAATCGTCGGTAGCTCCTGAGCCATCAATGCTACCGTACCCAATACCATCAGAACGGCAACTGTAAACAATTTTTTCATTTTCATGATTCTAAAATAAGTTAAGTTTCACTATTGAGTGTGCAAATGTACGCATTTTTTATTATTAGTCGCACTATTCTACGGAAAAACTACATCTTTTTTGACTTTTTTTCATGTTTCGTGGATGGTGCTGTAAAATCTCGTCACGCAGTGTGGTCATGTCGATGTGGGTGTAAATCTCTGTTGTGCCTATGGATTCATGACCCAGCAGCTCCTGTATGACGCGTAAGTCAGCACCTCCCTCCAGTAGTGCAGTAGCAAAAGAGTGGCGTAGTGTGTGTGGCGAAATAGTCTTCTTAATACCTGCTGCCTCGGCCTGTCGCTTGACCATGATCAATATCATGGTACGTGTCAGGTGTGCCCCACGGCGGTTTAAGAAGACATAGTCTTCCTCACCAGGCTTTATCTTCATTGTACGGCGTACGGCAAACCAGTCTTCCAATTCTTGTAAGGCACGCTCCGATATAGGGACCAGACGTTCCTTAGAACCTTTGCCAAGAATACGCAAATACTGCTCCTCTCGATAGAGATTCGATATTTTTAGATTTACCAGCTCACTGACACGTAGCCCACAGGAGAACAGCACCTCTATGATGGCTCTGTTGCGATGGCCCTCTTTTTCTGACAGGTCGATGCTGTTTTCCATTGCATCTATTTCTTCGGTAGAGAGCACTTCGGGCAAGTGTTCACCCAAGACGGGTGACTCCAGCAGCTCAGAAGGGTCATCGTCACGATAGCCGTCAAGTTGCAGGAAACGGAAAAAAGAGCGTATGCCACTGAGAATACGGCATTGAGAACGAGGTCCGATGCCGATGTCGTGCAGGCCTGCAGCAAAGGTCTGTAGGTCGTCCAGCTCCACATCTTCTACGGCTTTGTTCTCGTGTTCCAGAAAATCAAGTAGCTTGCGAAGGTCACGCTGATAAGCATCTAACGTGTTTGCCGACATGTTGCGTTGCAGTTTCAGGTAACGAACGTAGGCTTTTACCATGTCTTTTTTCTCTTTCATGTGGCGAAGGTACGAAAAAAAAACTGAATTTGTGAAAAAATAAGTTTTCATTTTGCATTTTACGCACTAATTCGTACCTTTGCCATGTAAAAAGCGTGATAGATATGAAGATACAGATTATCAATGGTCCCAATCTGAACTTGTTGGGACAACGTGAACCAGGTATTTATGGTACATCATCGTTTGATGACTATCTGGCCACTTTAAGGTCAAGATACGCTGATGTGGAAATAGACTATTACCAAAGCAACATCGAAGGCGAGCTGATTAATAAGATGCAGGAGGTGGGCTTTCTTGGCGATGTTGTTGACGGCATCGTGCTTAATGCAGGAGCCTATACCCATACAAGTGTGGCACTTCAGGACTGTATCCGTTCATTGAAGTGTCCTGTCATTGAGGTACATATCTCTAATGTGCATCAGCGGGAAGAGTTCCGTCACAAGTCTCTCATCTCATGTGCCTGCAAGGGAGTCATCTGTGGCTTTGGACTCGACAGCTACCGTCTTGCAGTTGAGGCTATCGTTCGTCAGTAACTATGAGCAATGAGTTAGACGATTACATCCTCCAGCATATTGACGAGGAACCCGATTACCTGTACCGTCTTTACCGTGCAACAAATATTCACATGTTGCATGGAAGAATGGCAAGTGGGCACTTGCAGGGACGACTACTGAAGATGTTGGTCAGGATGATTCGACCGAAGAATATTCTTGAGGTAGGGACGTTTAGTGGCTATTCTGCTCTATGCATGGCTGAGGGGCTGGAGAGTGACGGGCACTTATATACCTTCGAGATTAATGATGAGCAGGAGGATTTTACGCGTCCTTGGATAGAACAGTCGCCTGTGGCGGACAAAATAACATTCATCATTGGCGATGCCATCGAGGAAGCTCCTAAGTTGAACATCGCCTTCGACATGGCATTCATCGACGGTGACAAGCGAACTTATCGTGAGACCTACGAGATGGTTATGCAAGTATTAAGGCCAGGTGGTTTTATGGTGGCAGACAATACGTTGTGGGATGGACATGTAATAGATCCGGCATACAATAGTGACCATCAGACGGCAGGCATTGAGGAATTCAACGACTACGTAGCCCATGACTCCAGAGTTGAGAAAGTTATCATACCATTGCGTGATGGGCTAACATTAATAAGGAAGAAAGAATAAGTCTGTGGAAGAGAACGTAAGAGGAACATTTGCAGAACTGCTTTTTATCAAGAGGTTGGGCTTCTTCAAAACCTTCCTTCACGTGGTGTCTCAATATGACATCAGCGTGAGAGTCCTCTTACCCTATACTCGACAACTGTTACGTATGCTTATGCGCATAAGCGACATGACTGCTTATGGCATTTCCTATCATACCATCAGCCCAAAAGGAGAACCAGTCTTGGCATCAGGGGTGGTGTATGTCCCTCGTAAGAAAAAGCCTAAAGGCGTTATAGAGGTATCTCCATTGACACGAAGCAAGATAGACTGTGCAACACGCGACATTATGGCTGCAGAGATCTTCCCAGGTATGATGGGGTATGTCACTATTATCCCCGACCTGATAGGATGTGGTGTGTCAGACCATTTGCCCATTGCATATCTACAGCACGACAACGTTGCGGAGGTGAGTGTTGACATGCGTAAAGCTGCTGCCCAGTTTCTGAAACAGGAGATGGACTATCAATTGCCCAATACAACATTGCTCTTCGGATATTCCCTCGGAGGATCGGGCGTTTGGGCGTTGGCACGTTACTATCAGCAACATCCTGAGCTTGATGTGCATGTGCTGCACATTTTTGCCGGAGGCGGAGCCTATTACCCCGAAGTAGCACTAAGGGCATTCCATGCATCACGGTATAGCGACTATGCCATACTGCCAAACATAGTCTTCTCAATGAACTATTACGATCAGTTGAACCTTAATTTCCAAAATATATTCAAGGCGCAGCTGCTTAAAAACTATACCCAGTGGTGCAAGGGAAACATTCCTATTCCCGAACTCACACAAATGCTGGGAACAAAGATTGACAAATACCTGAACTTTGAATTCTTTAACGACCAAAACCCTGAATACATGCGACTGATGAAGGTGGTCACAGAGAAAACAATACCAGAGGATTGGGTGCCTAAAGCTAAGGTGCACCTCTTCCATGCGCGGCATGACACTTATGTTCCTATTGCATGTTTCTGGGAACTTTATAAATGGCTGAAACGGTGTAAAGCCAGCGTGAGCTATAAGCTCTTGGATCACGACCATGTGCCTGCTGCCGTTCCTTTTGAACTTGATTTCATTTCCTTCCTCATTCGACATTAAGAAGAAAAACATCTTTTCTTTTTGTGGTTTAATCACTTATTCGTACCTTTGTGCCATCATTTTAACACCAACTTATATATGCAAGAGACAAGACAAAACAAAATAGCAAGACTACTGCAGAAAGAATTGAGCATTATTTTCCAGCAGCAGACACGCAACACTCATGGCACTATGGTCAGTGTAACACGAGTGAAAATCTCTCCAGACCTCAGTGTTTGTACAGCTTATCTGAGCATCTTCCCCAGTGAGAAAGGCGACCAGATGATGCGTAATATCAATGCTAACGAAAAACTGATACGTTACGAATTGGGTACAAGGGTGCGACATCAGTTGCGTATTATTCCTGAGTTGAGATTCTTCATCGATGACTCACTCGATTATATTGAACGCATCGACGAACTGCTGAAACAATGAATTTTCCCTTTTTCATAGCTCGCAGATACCTCTTCTCGAAGAAGTCAACCCACGCCATTAATATTATTAGTGGTGTGAGTGTGATTGGAGTGGCTATTGCAACCATGGCTCTCATCGTCACACTTAGCGTCTTTAATGGCTTTCATGATCTGGTGGCATCTTTCTTCACTGCATTCGACCCACAGCTGAAGGTGGTCCCTGTCAAAGGAAAGACGGCGCCTGCCGATGACCCTATATTGATGCAGATACGACAGTTGCCACAGATAGAGGTAGCCATGGAGAGTTTGGAAGACCAGGCATTGGCTGTATATAACCAGCATCAAGCCATGGTAACCATCAAGGGTGTAGAGGATAATTTCAATAAACTGACACACATCGTGGAGATTCTCGAAGACGGGGACACACTCTTGTCGAACAATATAGACAAATATGTGCTGCATGCAGCAGACATGAACTATGGAATTGTTGGCATACGTGTTGGAGAGATTCTTGGTACAGGATACGAATTCTATGGCACTATGCAGATATATGCCCCACAGCGTGAAGGACAACTCAACATGGCAGACCCTTCCCAAGGATTCACTGTTGATGAGCTTTATTCACCAGGAGCACTCTTCTGCGTGCGTCAAGGCAAGTATGACGGCAAGTATATTATTACCCACATTGACTTTGCACGAAACCTCTTCGATCAGGAAGGACGACTGTCATCGTTAGAGTTGAGGCTGAAGAAAGGAAGTGACTTCGATGCAGTCAAACAGCAGATACAACAGATAGCTGGTGACCGCTACCGTGTGTTAGACCGTTATGAGCAGCAGGATGACACGTTCAAAATTATGAAGATTGAGAAGCTGATTGCCTACATCTTCCTGACCTTCATACTCATCGTGGCCAGTTTTAACATCATAGGAAGCCTGTCTATGCTTATCATTGACAAGAAGGATGACGTGGTAACACTGCGCAATCTCGGTGCCAGCGACAAGCAAATAGTGAGGGTATTCC
>JAFPED010000112.1 GCA_017423565.1 Prevotella sp.
ACTATATTACAGATACTGATGACCTACAGGAAGTTCCTGTATGTGATACAGGAGGACGACGGCTGTTCTGGGCACAGGGACGTGTGTCGTGGAATGGTATGGCACGTATCCGCAATCCCTACTCTCAGTATGGCTACTACTTCCTGACAGAAGGCGATGGTAACGGTCTTTCGGAGAGTGAGCAACAGTTAATGGAACATTTTGTCACTACAGGTGAGGCAGCCAACAGGCTATATGAGGTGGACGACTATGCATGGTTCCATGGTGGTCGGAACCTATACGATGCTCAGACATTCTCTATTGGGCAGGCACGCGACTACACCCTTGCATCGCCATTGGCTGGCAACGGAGAGGGGGTAGTGACTGTGGTGCTGACAGCTTATGACAGCAATGCTCCCTCGTCGGCAACTATCATTGTGAATGGTGAGACGGTGGGAACGATGACAATAAATTCGTGTTCTACTTATGAGCATGCCAATCAGACAAAGTCGCAGTTCCAAGTGGCATTGAAGGCACAAAATACCATCAGAATACAACAAACCACAGGTGGGGTGATGCGCTTGGACTATATTGCTCTTCACACTAATGGTACCAGCTCCGCTCCTACTTTGCAACAGGTGACTGTGGGTACGCCAGAAGTGGTGGGTACAATAGCCAACCAAAACTTACATGGTGACGAGGCTGCCGACATGGTTATTGTCATACCAGCGTCTCGACAGCTGCAGGCTCAGGCTGAGCGCCTTAAGGCCTTTCATGAGGAGCACGATGGTATGCGTGTACGACTGATAACTGCTGACGAGCTCTATAACGAGTTCTCAAGTGGTACACCTGATGCCAATGCCTATCGCCGATACTTACGAATGCTGTATGAGCGTGCACAAACAGAAAGTGACATGCCGAGCTATCTGGTGCTTTTTGGCGATGGTGCATGGGATAACCGTATGCTTTCGTCTGACTGGCGGAACAACAACCCCGACGACTTTCTCCTATGTTACGAAAGTGAGAACTCATTTAGTGCTACCAACTGTTATGTAAGCGATGATTTCTTTTGCATGCTCGATGAGGGCGAGGGTGGTGACTTGGTCAGGAGCGATCGTGCCGACGTGGCCGTAGGACGTTTCCCTGCGCGTACGGAGGCAGAGGCAAAAATCATGGTTGATAAGCTGATATCATATGCCAACAATACTTATGCCGGTTCATGGCAGAACGAGATATGCTTGATGGGTGATGACGGCAATAATAACCTGCACATGCAGGATGCCGATAGCGTAGCACGACTGGTGGAACGCATGCACCCCGAGTACATGGTCAAGCGCATCATGTGGGATGCTTATCAGCGTGTGTCATCATCGACAGGCAATAGTTATCCGGACGTGACACGGCTTATTGTACAGCAGATGCAGAGTGGAGCGCTTATTATGAATTATTGTGGTCACGGAGGTCCTTACGGACTGTCCCACGAACTGGTGGTGCAACTGAAGGAATTCCGTGAGAACACAACTACTCATCTGCCATTGTGGGTAACTGCATCGTGTGACATTATGCCTTTTGATGGGCAGGAGGAGAACATCGGCGAGACAGTCCTGTTTAACAAACATGGTGGTGCAGTGGCTTTCTTTGGCACCACTCGTACTGTCTATTCGTCTTACAACAGAGTAATGAACTTGGCCTTCATGAGCCAAGTTCTTGAAGGCATTACCGTGGGAGAAGCAGTCCGTCTGGCTAAGAACTCGCTTATTACCACTGGTCAGGACCATTCCACCAATAAATTACAATACACTTACTTGGGTGACCCTGCACTCCGACTGGCCTATCCAACACTGAAAGCTGTGGTTGATGATATCAATGGTGCCAGTGTTAGCGAGAATGAACCTCTGACGTTGCGTGCAGGTACTACAGTCACTATACGTGGACATGTAGAAAAAGACGGTCAGCGCCTGTCGTCGTATGATGGCACCGTTTCTGCTACGGTACGTGATGCAGAGGAGGTGGTGACCTGTAGGCTGAATGACAGCAAGGAGAATGAACATGCCTTTGTCTATACAGACCGCACGAAGGTGCTCTTCCATGGCAGCGATAGTGTGCAGGCAGGACAGTTTGCTTTGCGATTCATTGTTCCACAAGACATTAGTTATACCGAGGGAACCGGACTGATCAATCTCTATGCTATTGATAACAGTCGTACAGCTATTGCCAATGGTACGAGCAACCACTTCGTACTTGCAGGCGCCACGGCAGCTCAGCAGGATACCAGTGGTCCTGAGGTGTTCTGCTATCTGAATGCAGAGACATTTACCAATGGCGACAAGGTAAATCTGACACCTTATTTTGTGGCACGCATCAGTGATGACTCTGGTATTAATGCCACAGGCAATGGCATTGGCCATGACATACAACTCGTTATTGATGGTCAGACAGTGCAGACCTATGTGCTGAACGATTATTTCAGCTATGACTTCGGAAGTTATACCAGTGGAACGGTAGGTTACAGTATTCCAACACTGACGGCTGGCCGGCATAAGCTGCAGTTCCGTGTGTGGGACACACAGAATAATTCCACCACAAAAGAACTTAGCTTCGTTGTTGTAGAGGCATTGGAACCCGTCTTCTTTGATGTGGAATGTACGCGTAACCCTGCTGATACACATACGTCGTTCCGCATCATTCATGACCGTACAGGTAGTGAGATGGATGTCATACTCGATGTCTTCGACCTCTCGGGCCGTCATCTCTGGCAGCATGCGGAGAGTGGCGTGCCTACGGACGATACCTATCTTATTGACTGGGATCTCACCTCGGGTAATGGCAGTCGCATATCAACGGGAGTCTATCTCTATCGGGTACGTATCAGCAGTAATGGCTCATCATATGCCTCACGAGCAAAGAAAATGATTATTATCAGTAATAAATAACATCGAAATATCGAAATAAAATGAATAATCCTCAAAAACAAATGGTAAGGGCATGGGCAAGACTCATGTTGTTCTTTTGCCTGTTAGCCTTTTTACCCTTGACAGTAGCAGCACAGGACAAACTCAACGAGTTTAATGCTGTGGAGCATGCCGTTATTTCACAGACCATTGCCCCCGATGCACGAGCTGCCGGTCTGGGCGACGTGGGTGCTGCTACTGAACCAGATGTGAACTCGCAGTACTGGAATCCAGCCAAGTATCCTTTTTGCATCAGTCGTGCTGGTGTGTCGCTCAACTATACACCATGGTTGCGACAGCTGGTTAGTGATATTGACTTGGCTTACGTGGCAGGTTATTATCGAATAGGCGACTATTCTGCAGTCAGTGGATCGGTGCGTTATTTCTCTCTGGGTGAAGTCATGACGTCGTTAGACGAGAATGCCATGACTGTCAAGCCCTATGAGTTGTCTGCCGACGTTGCTTACTCTCTTATGCTCAGCGAGAACTTCTCTCTGGCTGCTGGCATACGTTGGATCTATAGTGACTTGCGTTTTGACTATACCGAAGATGCATCGCCAGCATCAGCCTTTGCTGCTGACGTGGCTATGTATTATAATAAGTATTTCGTTATGAGTCAGCGTGAGTGTCAGTTCGCACTTGGTTTGAACCTTAGCAATATTGGTAGTAAGATATCCTACTTCGGCGACGACCGTTCGCAGTTCCTTCCTGCCAACATGCGTCTGGGTGCTTCGTTGTTAGTGCCAGTCGATGAGTACAACCGTTTCACCATAGCAGCCGATGCCAACAAGCTGTTGGTACCTACCGTTCCTAAGCAATTGGATGGAGAGGATAATGCTACTTACCAGCAGCGTGTCATAGAGGAATATAGTGATGTAGGCTCTATCAGTGGTATCTTCAAGAGTTTCAGTGATGCTCCTGGCGGTTTCAAGGAAGAACTGCAGGAGATTCAGTGGAGCGTTGGTGCCGAATATGTCTATCACGACCAGTTCTCACTGCGTGCCGGTTATCATCATGAGGCAGAGAACAAGGGTAACCGCAAGTACTTTACAGTAGGTGGTGGCTTCCGCATGAATGTTTTCTCGCTTGATGTGGGTTACGTCATTTCTACAGCGAAGAGTAATCCGCTTGACCAGACACTACGCTTCTCACTTGCCTTTGACATGGACGGAATCAAAGATCTGTTTAAGTAGGAAAAGCGTTGTTTGCGCACACAATACATTGATTTAGGTCAAGAATGAAGCTCTTTTTCTTCGTTTTTGGCCTTTTTCTATTGCATGTATCGGAAAAACATCTTACCTTTGCATCGTCAAAAGTTAATAGATTGTTTTAGGTTAGTAGTAATATTTATAGTTTTAGGTTTTTAGTTATTGGTAAGAAGAAAGTTTTAAATGTGTTAGGATAACAGTGGTCGCCGTGAGGCTCCCATAACTTTCTTTTCTAAATGAAGGTTAGTAAAAAATGATTAATATTCCTGATTTGTCGAACGACAATGAGGGCCCCTGGCTGGAAAGCCAGTACTTTTTAGAAAATAGGATTTTTAGTTAAACATAGGCTTGAATGTCACTGCTCGTTGATGAGTAGTGGCATTTTTTTGTAATATGTGTAAGGAATTGGTTATTTTTTTGTATATTTGCAGACTGAAAACTATTTTTAATGTAATTACATGCAAAATATGAAGAAATACTTACTTACAATGATGCTTGCAGTCTTTGCTCTCATGGCAACGGCTCAGGAAATGGTCTTGGAGGGAACTTATTCCAGTAATCAGTCATATAAGGTGTTGCTCGTTATTACTGCCGAAGGAGGTGAAGGGGTGGAGCAGTCGGCTGAAAAGCGATGCCACTATGACCTGAAGTCGGAAATAATGGGTGACCATGTCGTTATTCTGGCTTATAACGCCTCTCTGCAAGGATGGGTTGACAATCTTTATATTATAAGCAGCAACGATAAGAGCTTTGTTGTATGTCCAGGACTGAGTACCGATAACTGTACAAGTGTTACCTTTGAACAGATAGAAGATGCAACGCGTATAGAAGAGAAGAAACGCGAATATGGTTTAATAGGCAATGGTAGTGGTAGCCTGCGTCGTGGCAAAAGTAGTGATACGTTATGATTAGAGTAGGAATGGGATATGATGTCCATCGGCTTGTCGAGGGACGTGACCTTTGGATGGGCGGCATCAAGATAGACTATGAGTTGGGTCTTTTGGGGCATAGCGATGCCGATGTTCTGATACATGCCATTTGTGATGCCATACTGGGTGCTGCCAACATGCGTGACATTGGCTACCACTGGCCAGACAATAGTGACGACACATTGGGGATGGACAGCAAGGTAATTCTCAAGCGAACCATCGAGCTGATAGCTACAAAGGGATACCATCTGGTTAACATCGATGCTACGATATGTGCTGAGCGCCCTAAAATGAACCCGCATATCCCAGCCATGCAGCAGTGTATGGCTCAGGTAATTGGCACTGACCCAGACAACATCTCCATTAAGGCCACCACCACCGAGCGATTAGGATTCACAGGCCGTATGGAGGGCATTTCTGCCTATGCTGTGGCATTGGTGGAACGATAGAAAATAAACTAGACAAAAATTACTACATACTATTTTACTAATAACAAACAAATGAAGACAAGATTATTGCTTTTATTGTCTGCGCTACTAATGCTATGGAGCATAGGTGTGCAGGCACAGAAGAAGGTACACATGCTGGGTGACTCCACCATGGCATGGTATGATGAGAACATCACTGGCGAACGTGGCTGGGGTATGTATTTCGGAACATTCCTCACTAACGGATGGACAAGTGTCAATTATGCTAAGGGTGGACGTGACTCACGTGGTGGCTACAACGAGCTATGGCAGAACGCCAAGAGTAATGTCCAGCCAGGCGACTATGTTATTATTCAGTTTGCTCATAACGATGGTAAATACAATGGAATTGACAATCTGGAATTACAGGCGTATTATAATGGTGCAGGCGACACTACCAATGCAAATGCTGTTAAGAGTGATGGGCGTGGTACCACACCCACAACGACCTACAAAGAGTGTCTGACGCAAATTGTCAATGCAGTCAAGGAGAAGGGAGCCATTCCCATCCTCGTTTCAGCTGTTTGTCGTTGTGGCTTTGACAGTAACAACAAGATTACACGCTCAGCCCGTCATGACCTGGGTGGCAAGTATGATGCTATTGTCGATGGTCAGTTGAAGACCAACCTGAGTATCCCAGAAACAGACCATTCGATGGACTATAGCTACCAGATGCAGCAGTTGGCAACGGAACTCGGTGTTGTTTTCATTGACATGACCACGGCTACAAAGAACCTTTATGAAAGCTATGGTAACTCTTCGAAGTGTTATTCTGCACTGTTTGACAAGGTAGATATCGTTGACAACACTCACTACAACTTGACAGGTGCCTTGTCTGCTGCCCGCTTGTGTGCACAGTTGATGAAGGAGGCAGGCATATTGTCAGAGAATATAGAAATTCCTTCCGATCTCGCCTTTACCCCCAGCCAGGCTGACTTAGGTGACGTGTATGTAGGACAATCGGGGACGAAAGAGCTGACGATTAGTGGTTTGGGACTTGACCCAGCTACAGGTACCATCGATATTAGTGCTACCGAAGGCATACAGCTCTCGTTTGACAAGCAGAGCTGGCAGACATCCCTGCAGGTAAGCTACGAGAACGGAACGCTCATTAAGACCCTCTATGCGAAGGTGGCAGCTACGGCTGTAGGAACGTTCAATGGCACCATTACGGCAACACAGGGCAGTAAGACGGTAGAAGTTCCTGTTTCGCTGAATGCCATAGAGTTAGGAGGTGGCGAAGCATTCTCTGTTGTGTGGCCTTTGACGTCTGACGATAAGGCTGTTGTGACAGGTAATGCTACAGGTTCCGATGCCAAGATAGAAGGCTTGGTGAAGTACGGTAACAACGCTACGAATGGTCTGATGGTCAGTACTTCAGATGGTGGAGCATGGGTCAAGGCTGAGGATGACTCGCCTAACCAGTATGTGCAGTTTACCTTGACAGCTCCTGACGGCCAGAAGCTTGACATCAATAGAATAGCCATGAAGGTAGGCGGACGTGGAGGTGGTGGCATGCACTGCCATATCTATTATTCTACGGACGGCTTTGTCACTCGGAATGCCATACAAGTACCGGGCACGATGGCGAGTGGTGTCTTTAACGACGTAGAGGCCACACCTGTGGTTCATCTTGAGGAAGGTGACCAGCTGCAAGTGCGTATCTATCCTTGGTACACCAGCAATGCTACTGGCAAGTGGCTCATGGTGAAGGATGTGGAGGTTAGCGGACAGTCGAAGGATGCTGCTGGCGTGACGATTACAGGTACCATTACTTATGTGCTTGATCAGGGAGGTCTCGCTCAAGGTAATGATGCCGTGATGGATCCCACTGAGCTCTCTGCCGGTTTTGCTGGCAAGACATGGACGGCTGGCAGTGCACTAACGGTAGAGGGAACATTGAATTATAGTGGTACTGCAGAGGAGGAGATCATTACTCAGACACGAATTTATAATGGTACTGGAGCTTCATTCCCTTCAACAACAGGCTCCGACAATACACTCACACTGACCCTCACTCCTGAGGATGGTTTCTCGTTTGTTCCTACCAAACTCCTTTTCCAAGCTTCACACTATGGTACGGACAGTGGTAATATCAGTGCTTCTGTAGATGCTGGTGATACCCACATGGATTTGGTAAGCAACGAAGGTGTTAATCGTTCTGATAAGGGTTTGACTATTTCCTCCTTCGAAGAGGAAATCAGTGGGGTGACAGCCACTGCAGACAAACC
>JAFPED010000113.1 GCA_017423565.1 Prevotella sp.
ACAAACGGGCATCATCCCTTATGATGACCTGCGCGACTATCCTTCGATGCTTTTTGGATTGGAGACGGCATTGCTTGATGTAAAAGGTAAAAGGGATAAAGGCAAATGTTTATTGTTCGACAATGCTTTCTCGCGTGGTGAGGTAGGCATTCCTATCAACGGTCTGGTTTGGATGGGTAGTTACGAAGATATGTTGAATCGTATGGAGACGAAGTTGGAGCAGGGCTTTAGATGTATAAAACTAAAGATCGGTGCCATAGACTTCGACCAAGAGTTGGAATTGGTGAAGCGTATTCGTCAGCGTTTCTCATACCACGAGGTAACGTTACGCCTGGATGCCAATGGTGCCTTCCCTTTCGAGGATGCGTTATATAAGCTGGAACTGCTGTCACAATATAACATCCATTCCATTGAGCAGCCTATCAAGCAAGGACAGTGGTCGTTAATGGCAGAGCTATGTAGAGAATCACCACTACCCATTGCCTTGGATGAAGAGCTGATAGGCATTAATGACCCAGATATGAAGCGCCAAGTGCTGAACATCATTCGGCCGGCATACATTATTTTGAAACCCTCGCTGCATGGTGGCATGATGGGGACACGTGAATGGGTTGACATTGCTCGTGATATGGGTATAGGGTCATGGATTACTTCTGCACTAGAAAGTAATATTGGCCTGAATGCCATTGCGCAATTATGCGCAGATATCTATGGTGACCACATCAGTATGGCGCAAGGATTGGGAACCGGACAACTATTTACAGACAACATATCTATGCCGTTAGAGATTAGAGGTGACAAGTTATGGGTTACGACGAATTCTTGACCGAGTGGCATAACGATAGTCCTACGTTGTTGGTACATACCAGTGGCTCTACCGGTCAGCCTAAACCCTTGCTGGTAGAGAAACGGCGCATGGAAGCCTCGGCACGTATTACTTGTCAGTTTTTGGGACTGAAGGAGGGTGATACTGCATTGCTGTGTATGTCTCTGGACTACATAGCAGGTAAGATGATGGTAGTGCGTGCCCTGACATGTGGCTTGCGACTGGTGAGTGTAGAACCTACAGGTTGTCCAGAATGGGAGGGTGATATAGACTTTGCTGCAATGGTGCCTTTACAAGTATGGAACTTGTTGCATAGCGATGCAGGATGTAAACGCTTAAAACAAGTACGACACTTGATTATAGGTGGAGGTTCTATTAGTCCAGAACTGGAACAGGCCCTTCAAGAGTTCCCCAATGCAGTGTGGAGTACGTATGGCATGACGGAGACCCTCTCGCATGTTGCTCTTCGACGACTCAATGGCCCAGAGCGTAGTGAGTGGTATTCACCCTTGGAGGGAGTGGATGTCTCACTTAATGATGAGGACTGCCTGATCATCAATGCTCCTGCTGTACATGATGGTCCTTTGGTGACTAATGATATATGTATTCTTCATGGGGAACATCAACTGAAGTTCCGTATCTTGGGCCGAAAGGATAATGTTATTTGCAGCGGTGGACTGAAGATACAAATAGAGGAGGTAGAGCAACTGTTGCGTCCACATCTTCATCATCCCTTCCTTATTACCAAAGCTCCAGACCCGCGACTTGGGGAACAGATGGTCCTGTTAACTGAATCGGAAAACCGTGATGACCTGTGTCAATGCTGTAGAGAGGTGCTTCCCCGTTACTGGCAGCCGCGACGTATTATTACCGTTCCCCATATACCCTTGACAGAGACTGGTAAACCTGCACGCGCCCAAGCAGCTCGCTTGGCAGCCGCTATGCAATCATGAGTCTTTTTCACACAATACTCAACCCTCGCGATAGAAATCAAGGGCTTCCTTGATTTCATCTTCATTGGCAGTCTGGTTGATGCGTATGTCACCAATGTCACCCAACAAGGTGAAATTGATGTCGCTTCCAATATTCTTTTTGTCGTGATGCATCAGTTCCAGAAGTTCTGGATAGTCTTTACATGTAACAGTCAGTTGTCCGTAATGCTCACGGATGAACTGTACCGTCTGACGTAGTTTGTCAACAGGAAATTCCGTTTTTACTGTGCTGAGATAGAGCTCGACAATGAGTCCCCATGCTACTGCATACCCATGTAGGACGGGTGTGCGTCGCATGGCGAACGATTCGAAAGCGTGTCCGGCAGTGTGGCCTAAGTTCAGTGCTTTGCGAATGCCCTGCTCCGTTGGGTCTTCTGTGACGATGCGTTGCTTCACGGCGACGCTTCTCTCCAGTAAGGCTGCGATGTCAGTGGTTTTT
This sequence comes from Prevotella sp., assembly GCA_017423565.1. Classification (GTDB taxonomy): domain Bacteria; phylum Bacteroidota; class Bacteroidia; order Bacteroidales; family Bacteroidaceae; genus Prevotella. Next base: position 2,258 of record JAFPED010000113.1, read on the forward strand.
ATGGTTTCAATAGGATAGGAAAGTAGTTCTGCCCAGTGTTCCTTGTCGCTGATAAGCCCATGCTTTAGCATTTCGGCATAACCGGAAAGAAGATTCTCCATGTCAAGCGTTCTAAGGAAGGTGGTGTCGAGAATTACAGAGGCGGCATTGTTGAATACGCCCACCTCATTCTTCAGACCACCAAAGTTGATACCTGTTTTGCCTCCCACGCTGGCATCTACCATAGACAACAACGTCGTGGGGATATTGATATATTGGATGCCGCGCTTGAAGGTCGATGCAGCAAAGCCCCCCAAGTCGGTTACCATGCCTCCGCCCAAGTTAACCATTAACGAGTGGCGTGTAGCACCACCTTGCTGCAGTTTGCTCCATACGTGAGCCAGCGATTCTAATGTCTTGTTGGTGTCGGTAGCTCCAATGGTGATGAGTTGTGCCTCGTTCAGACAGTCAAAGGTCTGAACGATAGGCCAACAGCATTTCTGTGTCGTCTCGTCACACAACACGAAAAGTCGGTCGTGGGGGCATTCGCCAATCGCAGTACAAAGCGATTGCTTCAAGTCTCTTGACAGTATTACTTTCTGTTTTTCCATAACTTGGCTGCAAAAGTACGAAAAATATTTTAATTGATGAACTAAAAATCTAAGGAAATAGCTTGCATTTGGGCTTTTTTTTTATTATCTTTGCATGTTGTACAGTATAAGTGTGTTTTTCCCGAACTAACATTTAATATCTAATTTGCCTCGGGGCAAAAGGTAGCGTGCCTCTGGACAAATGGTGCTGTTCCTATAGGCAAATGGTCATGTGCCTCAAGGCATTTCCCTGTTCCATATAGGTTCATTTCACTTCCATCATTTCTTTGTATCCCTATGTACATCGGTATAGCATCCCTGTATATATCAATTGCTTCTCCAACTAAATTGAAAAGGAACCGCTTTGGTTTACTCTATGAAATGGAGGAGTCGGAACTTCTGTGTCTTCTCTTAGCGTGAATGATACTTTTATTTTGCGGCAATCCAACAGCCAACTGCCATGATGGCTGCGGACATGATGAATGTCATGGAACGAATTTTAAAAGACTTAGAACAGATTTATTTTTTACTTCGAATTAAACTTTTGTGTTTTTGATGCGTCAAAAAGAGAAATTATGTGTAAAATAAACAATATAACGAGAAAGTTATGAACAGACTCTTATTATCAATCATGCTTGCCATTATGGCTTTAACCATTCATGCCCAGCAAATAATCACAGGAACTGTTGTTGACAAACAAACTGGAGAGACGGTACCTGCAGCAACAGTAAAATTGCTCAAGACTGACTCTACCATGGTTCGTGGCGTACTCTCGAACGAGGACGGTCTATTCACAGTGGAGGCCGCCAAGGGACGTTATATTCTGCAGGTGACCAGTGTGGGCTATACAACATACAATCAAAATATAACGGTGGCAGACAATGACCTGGCACTGGAGTATGTCAAACTGGAAAGCGATGCCATCATGTTAGGAGAAACCGTGGTGGTGGGCCAGGCTGCCAAAGTCGTGCTTCGTAAGGATACTTTTGTGTATAATGCCAGCGCTTTCCGTACCCCCGAAGGTTCAACCATTGAAGAATTGGTGAAACGTCTGCCTGGTGCTGAAATCAGTGAGGATGGTACCATTAAGATAAATGGTAAGGAGGTAAAAAAGATAAAGATAGACGGTCGAGAGTTTATGACCGGTGATACGCAGACAGCGCTGAAGAACCTCCCGACCAGTATCGTTAACCAGATAAGAGCCTACGACGAAAAGAGTGACTTAGCACGAGTAAGTGGCATAGAAGACGGCGATGACCAGACTGTGCTCGACTTTAGAGTAAAACCAGGTATGAACCATGGCATCATGGGTAATGTAGATCTGGCAGCAGGAACCAAGCACCGTTATGCCGACCGAATCATGGGTGGTAAGTTTGATAGCAAACTGACCATGATGGCGATGCTGAATGCCAACAATACCAATGATATGGGTTTCCCTGGTGGTGGAGGAGGCTTCCGCGGCGGTATGGGTCGTCAGGGTTTGACCGCTAATAAAATGATAGGTGTCAACATCAACTATGAACCCAGCAAGACGTTCAAATGGGATGGTAGCATACGTTGGAACCATAGCGATGGTGATGCTTTCTCTCGCCGTTCGTCCCAGAACTTCTACACTACCAGCGGTTCATTTAATAACAGTAACAGTCAGAACTATACGCGTGCTAACCGTTGGAACGGCCAAATGCGTATAGAGTGGCAGCCTGACACAATGACCAACATTATGTTCCGACCTACCTTTAGCTATAACTCCAACGACGGACAGACGGGCAGCACGTCGGCAGCCTACAGCATTGATCCTTATCTCTATACCGATGACCCGTTGTCGGTTGTCGGTCTGCAGGCACTAATGGCTGCTAACGACACTTCGGTGGTGAACCACCAGATAAACAATACCCTCAGTTATGGCAGTACCACATCGCTGGGTGGAATGTTGCAGTTAAACCGCAGATTAAGCTCTACAGGGCGTAACGTCACCTTGGTGTTTAACGGTAACTATGGCGAAAGTAAGAATACGTCACTGCAGAATAACGTCGTTCATCTGTTCCAGATACTCGACCATCTGGGCAATGACTCGACGTTCCAGACCAATCGTTACAATCTGACTCCCACCAAGAACTGGAACTACAGCGTGCGTGCTACTTATAGTGAACCCATCATGAAGCAGACCTATCTACAGTTCAGCTACGAGTTCCAGTATCGTTATCAGAAGAGCGACCGCTCAACCTACGACTTCAGCGAAGGCTATGACTTCAGTAATATTGTTCCTGCCTACCGCGGATGGAACGACTACTTGTCGCTCCTGACACGTCCATTGGATGACTATTTGGATGTTCCTCTAAGTCGTTTTTCAGAGTATAAGAACTACATCCATACGGCAGAGGTGATGTTGCGCATCGTTCGTCCGGCCTATAACTTCAATGTAGGTGTACAGTTTATTCCCCAGTCGTCGCACTTTATTCAGCGTTATCAGGGCATAGAGACCGACACTACACGTACAGTATTCAACTTTACGCCGACAGCAGACTTTCGTTGGAAGATTTCGGACGTGAGCCAGTTACGCTTCAACTATCGTGGACAGTCGTCTCAACCCTCTATGAGCAACCTGCTCGACATTACCGACAATAGTGACCCGATGGAAATCACCAAGGGTAATCCAGGACTGAAACCTTCGTTCAGTAACAACTTCCGTCTGTTCTATAACAACTACATGTCTGACCACATGCGTGCTATGATGGCCAACATCAACTTCCGAACCACCAGCAATAGTATAGCTAACATGGTGACTTATGACAAGAAGACTGGTGCGCGTACCACCCAACCACAGAACATCAACGGCAACTGGAACGCATCAACCTTCCTCATGTTCAATACGGCCATCGATTCGGCAGGTTACTACAACATCAATACATCGACCAACCTGAGTTATAACAATAACGTGGGTTATACCAATCTGAATCGCAGTGCAACGGCCACTAAGAGCAAGACCCGCACGTTCACCATTGGTGAGCGTCTGGCTGCCAGTTATCGTAACACATGGCTTGAGATAGAACCCAGCGGTTCGTTCAACTATACCCATTCACGCAACAACGTCCAGACAAACGCCGACCTTGACACATGGACCTTCTCTTACGGCATGTACGTGAACGTGACAATGCCTTGGGGAACTATTTTAGCCACGGATTTGAATATGAACAGTCGCAGGGGATTCAGCGACGAGTCGATGAATACTAATGAGCTGATATGGAACGCACAGATTTCCCACAGCTTCCTTAAAGCCAAAAACCTGACTGTCAGTCTGCAGATGTATGACCTGTTGAACCGACAGTCGAACATCTCACGCACCATTAATGAAATGATGCGTAGCGACACGGAGTACAACTCCGTCCACCAGTATGCCATGTTGCATGTCATTTACCGTCTGAATATCTTTGGTGGCGGTGGTGGCCGTGGAGGCTTCGGTGGTCCTGGCGGTCCGGGAATGGGACGTGGTGGCCGTGGTGGCGGCTTCGGAGGAGGTCGTCCCGGTGGCGGCTTCGGAGGTGGCGGCCGTCGCTTTTAAGCTTGATACGCTTTTATGTGAACGCCTTTGACAACTCGTCCGCTGGGGTCATTCATATTTCGGAATGTTTCATCCCACTGTAAAGCGATGGCTGTTGAGCATGCGACGGAAGCCTCAGAGGGAACGCTACGTGCCGCTGAGTCGGAGGGGAAATGTTCTTCGAAGATGGAACGGTAGTAGTACTCTTCTTTGTTCTTCGGCGGATTAATGGGGAATCGCTCGCTTGCGTGCTCCATTTGTTCGTCGGAAACGGCTGCAGCGGTGACCGACTTCAGCGTATCAATCCATGAATATCCTACGCCATCAGAGAATTGTTCTTTCTGTCGCCAGGCCACTTCGTCGGGCAGTAAGTGGGCAAAGGCTTCACGAATGATTTTCTTCTCAATGGTCTGTCCTGGGCACATCTTCGCTTGTGGATTAGTTCGCATGGCAACATCGAGGAACTCTTTGTCGAGGAAAGGCACTCGTCCCTCGATACCCCATGCTGCCAGACTCTTATTAGCTCGTAGGCAATCATAGAGATGAAGTTTTGACAGTTTTCTTACTGTTTCTTCATGAAAATCCTGAGGCGTCGGTGCTTTGTGGAAATAAAGATATCCGCCAAATATCTCGTCTGCTCCTTCACCTGATAGAACCATTTTTATTCCCATCGATTTGATGACACGTGCCAAGAGGTACATTGGCGTAGAGGCACGTACTGTAGTGACATCGTATGTCTCAATGTAGTAAATAACGTCACGTATAGCATCGAGCCCTTCCTGTATCGTGTAGTTGATTTCGTGGTGTACAGTACCTATATGTTCAGCTACTTGTCTTGCCTTTTCTAAGTCGGGTGCTCCTTTGAGTCCAACGGCAAACGAGTGGAGTCGAGGCCAGTAGGCACGTGTTTGTGAGTTGTCCTCAATGCGGTTTTGGCTGAACTTCTCTGCAATGGCTGAGATGACGCTGCTGTCCAATCCACCCGAGAGCAGCACGCCATAGGGTACGTCAGACATGAGTTGCCTTCGTACAGCATCCTGTAGTGCATCATGAATAGCATCGACGGAGGCAGAGTTGTCTTTGACAGCATTATATTCAAACCAGTCGCGCCGATAATATCGCTGCATGCTGATGCCTTCACGGCTGTAAAGGTAGTGGCCAGGCAGGAAAGGCTCATAGCGTTCGCATTGTCCTTCAAGTGCCTTGAGTTCAGAAGCGACATATACAGTCCCGTCTTCATCATAGCCAATATAGAGCGGAATGACACCGATGGGGTCTCGTGCAATGAGAAATTCGTTGTTCTGTTCGTCGTAAAGTACAAAGGCGAAGATGCCGCTGAGTTGTTCGAGCAGTGAGCTAATACTCAACACCTGTTCTGTGGTGGGGAGCTTCTGGCACCATTCTCTATAAAGAGAAAGAATAACCTCGCAGTCAGACCGTGTCTGAAAGTCATATTGTCCAGCATAACGTCGGCGAATCTCCTGATGATTGTATATCTCACCATTAACAGCAAGCACCTGTTGCTTGTCAGGTGAAAACAACGGTTGTCCACCAGATTCCGGATCAACGATAGAGAGTCGTTCGTGTGCAAGAATGGCAGAACTTCCACAGTAAATACCACTCCAGTCCGGTCCTCGGTGTCTGATCTTCTGACTCATCTTTAAAGCTTTCTGACGTAAGTCCTGCGTCTGTTGCTTCACATTTAAAATAGCTACAATTCCACACATATAATAGATATTTATTATTTACTTATTTTCCGTTTGTACATTTTCTCTCAAAGATACGAGAGATAAAGATAATTTGTTAATGCAGGATACTCGGCGGCAAGGGTGTCAATTTGCTTGACTGAAGGTACTATGCCCAGTTCCTTTCGCCACTTTCTGACTGTAATGCCTGCTTGCATTCCCGGCGTTTCGCCGTCTACCCGTAGCCTTTCCATATTCATGTTTCGTTCCAATCCGATGGCTCTGGCAATCTGGAAATCAGAGAATCCGCATGTCTTAGCCTCCCGCAATAAGTTTACGAAAGCTGGTGTTTCGAGGTATTCTGTTAGTTCCATTGGGTCCATACATAAAGCCATGTCAGCAAGTTGTTGATATTCGTGGAGCTCGTTGTCAATGTTGGTAATGTGATGAAGTTTGTGTAGAAACCATCGGTCTATCCTTGTTAATTCATGAATCTGGTCAACAGTATAACCTTGTTTCATTGCCTTTGACACGACGAAGATACGCATGTCGGTGGGTTCGTGTAGTGCCTTGGGTATATCATTGATGATTATTTCATGGTTTTCAACGAAGCCGTGCATGCCTTGTCCAATCATTCTCAGTCCTTTCTGTATGGCTTCTTCAAACGTACGCCCGACAGCCATTACCTCACCAACGCTCTTCATTGATGAACCAAGTTGTCGTTTAACACCATGAAACTTGGTCAGATCCCATCGTGGTATCTTTACAACTACATAGTCAAGTGCTGGCTCAAAAAAAGCAGATGTGGTTTTTGTGACAGAATTTTTTAGTTCGAAGAGCCCATATCCTAACCCCAGTTTTGCTGCGACGAATGCCAGTGGATAGCCTGTTGCCTTAGATGCTAATGCAGACGAACGGCTAAGGCGTGCATTAACCTCAATAACACGGTAGTCCTCTGACTGTGGGTCCAGTGCATACTGTACGTTACATTCACCGATAATGCCAATGTGGCGAATAATCTTGATAGCAATTTCTCTGAGTTTGTGGTATTCGTTATTGTTGAGTGTTTGTGACGGAGCTACGACAATGGACTCTCCTGTATGGATGCCCAGTGGGTCGAAGTTCTCCATGTTGCAGACCGTGATACAGTTGTCATATCGGTCGCGTACCACCTCATACTCTATTTCTTTCCAGCCTCGTAGCGACTTCTCTACTAAGACCTGCGGTGAAAAAGAGAAGGCCTCTTCTGCTTGTGCCTGTAATTCCTCAGCGCTGTCACAGAAACCGCTTCCCAGCCCTCCAAGTGCATAAGCAGCGCGCAGGATGACAGGGAAACCTAATTCTTCGGCTGCCTGCTGTGCTTCTTCAATATTACTACAGGCATGGCTCTTGATGGTTTTTACGCCTATCTCGTCGAGTCGTTGAACAAACAAGTCTCTGTCTTCAGTGTCGATGATGGCTTGAATTGGAGTACCGAGTACCTGAACACCGTATCGTTCCAAAACACCTCTACGGTACAACTCTACACCGCAGTTGAGTGCTGTTTGTCCACCAAATGATAGCAATATGCCGTCAGGGCGCTCTTTCTCTATGATACGCTCTACGAAGTCTGGCTGAACTGGTTGGAAATATACTGTATCTGCCACATCCTTGGATGTCTGTACTGTAGCGATGTTCGGGTTGATGAGCACAGAGTGTATGCCCTCTTCTTTAAGGGCCTTGAGTGCCTGTGCACCACTATAGTCGAATTCACCAGCCTGCCCAATCTTTAGCGCTCCACTTCCTAATAACAATACTTTCTTCATGTGTTTATTCATTATCATATCATATTTACGAATTCATCAAACATCCATTCTGTGTCAGTAGGTCCCGAACAGGCTTCGGGGTGAAACTGGGCTGAAAACCAAGGGTGAGTCTTATGGCGTATGCCTTCGTTCGACCCGTCATTCATATTTTGGAACAGTGGCTCCCAGTCTGCAGGCAGGGTGGTGTCATCTACGGCAAAGCCATGATTCTGGGAAGTAATGAAGCATTGAGTTGCTCCCACCCGTCGTACTGGTTGATTATGCGAGCGATGACCATACTTCAATTTGTAGGTCTTGGCTCCTGCAGCAAGGGCTAACAACTGATTTCCCAGACAGATACCCATACAGGGACGAACCTTGTCGCTCTTGAGAAACCTGCGGATGTGTTCCACCGTTACCTTACAATGCTCAGGATCTCCAGGACCATTAGACAAAAAGAGCCCGTCGAAGTCAAGCAGGTTGAAGTCGTAGTCCCATGGTACTCTGATAACCTCAACGTTTCGCCGCATGAGGCAACGAATGATATTAGCTTTTACTCCACAATCGACAAGTACGACTCTTTTACCTTTTTCTTTGTTATAGTGTGTTACATTTTGGCAGCTAACACACTTTACCCAGTTGATGGCCCCATAGTCTATTTGTTCTAAACTCTTTGATGTAGCTTGGCAAAGACATATCCTGCCCATCATAACTCCTCTCTCCCTGAGTATCTTGGTAAGCCTGCGAGTGTCAATACCGGTGATGGCAGGGATTTTTTCACGTTTCAACCATGCATCCAGTGACTCTTTTGCATTCCAGTGTGAATAGGCTTCACTATAATTAGCAGTTACCAAGGCTTTGACATGTATGCGGTCGCTCTCTATGAATAATGGGAGTTGGTTGCTGTCCAACGTAGTGTCAGGAACACCGTAATTTCCTATCAACGGATATGTCAATACCAGTATCTGACCAGCATAACTGGGGTCAGTCAGACTCTCTGGATAACCTGTCATAGCAGTGTTGAACACTACTTCGCCCATAGTTTCATCTTCATAACCGAAAGAGAATCCGTCGAAACGGCTTCCGTCATCAAGTATCAGTCTTGCCTCTCTCATATTTTTCTTTATATTATTATAGTTGCAGTTTTAATGTCTTCTCCATATACTCTACAAAGGCGTTGTTGCACAGGCGAATGCCTCCAGGAGTGGGGTAGTGACCAGTAAAATACCAATCGCCAGGGTGATGTGGACATGCCTTGTGAAGCCCGTCAATATGTTGGAATACCAGTTCGATGGGTGTCTGCATGCCTTCAGGACGTAACAATTCTACAATCTTGTTGTTTATCTCGTTCACACTGAAAGGTGCATAGATGTCGCAAACGTAGTTTCTTTCCATAGGTGCCGTCTTACATTTCTTATATACATCGGCAAGGAGTTGTTGCATCCCTTGTTCTTGAATAAGTGCTATAGCAGCGCGGAAAGCGCAAAGTTCTTCAAGATGTGCCATGTCGATACCGTAAAAATCGGGGTAGCGTATTTGGGGTGAAGAACTGACCATTACAATCTTCTTAGGGTGTAGTCGGTCGAGAATCATGAATATGCTCTCCTTGAGTGTGGTGCCACGAACAATACCGTCGTCGATGATGACTAAGTTGTCATGGTATGGTTCGAGTGCCCCATAGGTAATGTCGTAAACGTGCGCTGCCAGGTCGTTTCGCTCATGGTCGTCAGTAATGAATGTTCGGAGTTTGATGTCCTTCCACGCAACCTTTTCACTTCTTACGTCATGCCCTTGTTTGCGGAACCCTTCTACTAAACCATAGAAAGCAACCTCTGCTGTGTTGGGAACAAAAGAAAAAACTGTATGTTCCACGTCACCGTTGATGGACTGCATGATGGAGGGAGTGAGTTGTTCCCCCAGTAATTTACGTTCATGATAAATATCACGGTCGTTGCCTCGGCTGAAGTATATTCGCTCAAAAGAACACTTATGATTACCTTGTTGCGGAAAAACAGAAACAAGTTTGACGGCACCCTGTCTGTTGATAATCAGTGCTTGGCCAGGCTGCAACTCAATGATGTCATCACAAGTTATATTGAAGGTGGTTTCAAGTACAGGACGCTCACTGGCTACAGCCACTACTTCTTCATCACGAAAGAAGAATGCCGGTCGTATGCCCCATGGGTCGCGGATTACAAAAAACTCACCGCTACCTGTCAATCCACACATTACATAGCCGCCGTCATAGTTCTTTAATGTGGTACTTAATACGCGAGCCATGTTTACATGCTCATCGATGTACTGTGTAATATCCTGTCCTTTCAGACCTTGTTCCCTGGCTTCTTTATATTTGTACTCCACCTCGCGGTCCAGTCGGTGCCCCATTAAGTCGAGCGTGATGTAAGAGTCACTGTAGATACGTGGTGACTGCCCCTGTTCAACCATTTGCCGGAATACATTGTCAATGTTGGTCATGTTGAAGTTTCCGCATAGACACAGATTCTTTGCTCGCCAGTTGTTCCTTCTGAGGAAGGGATGGACATGCCGTAAACCGCTTTTGCCTGTGGTCGAGTATCGCAAATGTCCCATGTACAATTCACCGGCCATCTCTTTTTTGATGCGAGAGAATATTTCTGTGATAGCATTCTTGCCTTCGGCTTTCTCTCGGAACATATATTCAAAGCCAGGTTCTGTATGAAGGTTCACAGTGGCAAAGCCAGCACCCTCCTGTCCCCGGTTGTGCTGCTTTTCCATCATCAGGTATAGCTTATTAAATGCGTATGCCCATGTGCCGTACTTCCGCTCATAGTACTCCAATGGCTTCATTAGCCGTATCATAGATACTCCACATTCGTGCTTCAGCTCTTCCATTGCTTTCTATTTCTTTTTAAAGACAGGCTTTTATAAAACTCATGAACAGCGGGTGTGGATGCAATACCGTTGAACTGTATTCTGGATGAAACTGTGTGCCGATGTACCAATGCTTGTCAGCTATTTCGATAATCTCGACTAAATGGGAGGTAGGGTTGATTCCTACACACTTCATGCCTGCAGACTCATACACTGTCTGGTATTCATTGTTAAATTCATAACGATGTCGGTGTCTTTCTCTGATGTAGGTGCTTGTGTTGTCATAAGCCTCGTAGCAATGGCTCTCTTTACATAGCTGACAATCGTATGCACCTAATCGCATTGTGCCACCCATGTTTGTTATGCTTTTCTGTTCTTCCATCAAGTTGATCACAGGATGTAAGGTGGAACTATCCATCTCGGTACTGTTGGCATCGGTAAATCCCAGCACATTCCGAGCAAACTCAATGACCATCATCTGCATGCCCAAACAAATGCCGAAGGTTGGGATGTCGTGTGTCCTACAGTATTCGGCAGCAATGATTTTCCCGTCAATGCCTCGATTTCCAAAACCAGGACAGATAACTACGCCTGCCATCATGTCGAGCTGCTCACAGATGTTCTCTCGTGTAATATGTTCACTGTTGATGAAATGAATACAAACCTTTACGTCATTATATGTCCCAGCCAGGTTCAGGCTTTCTCGGATACTTTTATAGGCATCCTGTAAGTCGTATTTACCAACCAGTGCGACGTTGATTTCACGCTTGGCGTGGGACTGCTTGTCCAGGAACTGATGCCATGCTGTCATCGGAGGTGTCATTCCTACGGGAATACCCATGTTACGCAAGATGACAGCATCAAGTCCCTGATGCTGCATGTTCACGGGAACTTCGTAAATACTGTCCATGTCTTCACTTTGTACTACACATTCCAAATCAACATTACAGAATGAAGCTACTTTCATGCGCAGCGAGTCATCTAAATGACGTTCTGTTCGCAGCACCAGGATGTCTGGCTGTATGCCCATTCCTTGCAGTTCTTTTACAGAGTGCTGCGTAGGTTTAGTCTTTAACTCGTCAGCAGCTTTCAGGTATGGAACATATGTCAAGTGTACGCATACGCTATCGTGACCCAATTGCCATCGTAATTGCCGAATAGCTTCCATGAATGGCGCACTCTCAATGTCGCCAATAGTGCCACCTACCTCAGTAATGACAAAATCGAGCGCTTCGCCTTCCACGTCTTCACGTAGCATGCGTCGCTTTATCTCGTCAGTAATGTGTGGTACTACTTGAATGGTCTTTCCCAGATAGTCACCATGGCGTTCTCTGTCTATGACAGTCTTGTATATTCGGCCAGTGGTTATAGAGTTATGACACGTTGTCTCTATACCGGTAAACCGCTCGTAGTGACCTAAGTCAAGGTCAGTTTCCATTCCATCAGCTGTCACATAGCATTCACCATGCTCATAGGGGTTTAGTGTGCCAGGGTCAATGTTGATGTATGGGTCAAACTTCTGAATTGTGACCTTGTAACCACGTGCTTGCAGTAGTTTACCGATAGAGGCGGAAATGATGCCCTTCCCCAGTGAGGATACAACGCCGCCAGTGACGAAAATGTATTTAGTTTGCATATATGATGGTTAAAATGTGACATCAGATATTGGGCAGACTTTAGTTATAGCATGTTTCTCCATGCTCGTATATATCAAGTCCTTCCTCTTCAATACGTGCTTCAACACGTAGCCCATGTAAATGCTTAAGGCCAAAGAACAGAACTGTACCACACGCTGCAGCCCAGAGGTCAATCATGAGTATTCCGAATAACTCTGCTCCAAAGAATCCCCACCCGTGTCCGTAGAACGCACCGCTCGAGGTAGAGAGCAAACCAGTCATGAGCGTACCTAAGATGCCGCAAACACCATGTACACTACTTGCACCTACAGGATCATCAATGTGCAGACGGTGGTCAATGAATTCTATGGCATAAACCAGCACAACACCACAGACAAGACCAATGACAATGGCACCCGCAGGCGACACGAGGTCGCAACCGGCGGTAATGCCCACAAGGCCGGCCAGCACACCATTGAGCGTCAGCGAGAGCGACGGCTTGCCATATTTAATATAGGTGAGGAACATCGTTGCCGTACCGCCAGCGGCAGCAGCCAGGTTGGTGGTCAGGAACACGTGGGAAATGGCGATGCGGTTCACCTCGCCGGAAGCTGCCAGCTGCGAACCAGGGTTAAACCCGAACCATCCTAACCAAAGTATGAATACGCCAAGTGCGGCCATAGCCAGATTGTGGCCAGGAATAGCACGGCTCCTTCCCTCTTTGCTATACTTGCCACGTCGGGGACCAAGAGCTAATGCTCCAATGAAAGCCAGCACTCCGCCTACGCTGTGCACAATAGCCGAACCTGCAAAGTCGTGGAACACGTCGCCAAAGGTTGTCATCATGAACGAGTTGTTAGAAGCATCACAAAGCCAACCTCCGCCCCAAGTCCAGTGACCTTCTACAGGATAAATGATGAGTGAAATGACTGCGCTATAGACGAGATACATTGAGAATTTGGTGCGCTCTGCCATGGCACCACTGACTATCGTGGCACTCGTGGCACAAAAGACTGTTTCGAAAATTAGAAAGCCCTCTACTGGTAGATCGCCTTTCCAGAACGATAGGTCGCCCCAGTTTGGTGCTCCAATAAACCCGGCACCCTCACTGCCGAACATGAAACCAAAACCGAGAAAGAAAAACAGTAGTGAGCCGAACATGAAATCGACAAAGTTCTTCATCAGTATGTTAACAGTGTTCTTGCTGCGTGTAAATCCTGCTTCGCACAAAGCGAACCCTGGCTGCATCCAGAAAACTAACATGGCTGCTACAAGCATCCATACGGTATCGAGTGATAATCCTATTGTATCCATAGTTGTGCTTGTGTTGTGTTACCCTTTTTCTTATTTCTTATCTCTTAGTACAATGTCGCCATTTTCGCCTGTGCGAATCGACCAAGTGTCGAGCATCTCGCTTACAAAAATTCGACCGTCGCCAATTTCTCCTGTATGAGCAACTTTTAAAATGACTTGCACGGTTGGCACTACGAACTGGTCGCGACATACAATGGTTAGTGCCACACGCTCAATAACGTCAGTAGAATATTGCACTCCGCGGTAAATGCGTTCCTGGCGACTTTGGCCAATGCCGTGAACATTATGGTATTCAAACCAGTCGATGTCAGACTGTAATAACGCTTCCTTGACCTCCTCAAATTTTGTCTTGCGGATGATTGCTTCAATCCTTTTCATGCTTTTTACCTTTAAATTATATGTCATCTTGAAAGTTTTCGGCAGCAAAGTTACGACGTTTTCACAGGAAAAAACGCATGTTTCCCCTACTTTGCACAAACAAATTTTCTCAAAATGACAGAGTGTAAACTATTAGACTGACAATACGTCTTCTTTCTTTTCGTTTTGTTAAAAATAACGTGTTTTTACTAACATTATGACACATGTAAATAAAATGTAATGAAAATATTGCTACAATTATTGTTGTTTTTGTGTCTTTTTGTATTACCTTTGCGCCGTGATTAATACACAGAGAAGGAAAAAGTTAGGATAATATGATAAAAAGTAAACTAGAATTAGCAAATAAAGGACTCTACCAACCACTTTATGAGCATGACGCATGTGGCGTTGGCATGGTGGTAAATATTCATGGAAGTAAGAGCCACGAGTTGGTTGATCAGGCCTTGTGGGTGTTAGAAAACATGGAACATCGAGGTGCTGAGACGCGTGACAAGACTGGTGATGGTGCCGGCATCATGATTCAAATACCTCACGAGTTTATTCTCTTGCAAGGTATTCCTGTTCCTGAGAAAGGAAAGTACGGAACAGGCATTGTCTTCTTGCCAAAGGACGAGCAACTGCAACAGCAAATCCTGAGTGTGATGATAGAGGAGATAGAACGTGAAGGACTGCAGTTGATGCATCTGCGTACTGTTCCTACTTGTCCTGAAGTCCTTGGTGAGGCCGCTAAACGAGTGGAACCAGCTATTAAGCAATTGTTTATCACTGGTGTGAGCGAAGAAAAAGCAGATGCACTGGCTCCTACATTATATATAATAAGGAAGAAGATAGAACGACGTGTCAGTCATCCAGATTTCTATATCTGTTCTTTGAGCAACACAAACATTATATATAAGGGAATGCTGACCAGCGGACAGCTGCGACGCTACTTCCCCGATCTTTCAAATCCTTATTTTACAAGCGGACTGGCACTGGTGCATTCACGTTTCAGCACAAACACATTCCCAACGTGGTCACTGGCCCAGCCCTTCCGCTTGTTGGCTCACAATGGTGAGATAAATACCATTCGCGGTAACCGTGGGTGGATGAAAGCACGTGAGAGCGTGCTCAGCAGTGAGGTCTTAGGTGACATCCGAAAACTCTCTCCAATCGTTCAGGAAAGGATGAGCGATTCTGCATCTCTCGACAATGTCTTTGAGTTCCTGGTAATGAGTGGACTGTCACTTCCTCAGGCAATGGCTATCCTTGTGCCTGAAAGCTTCAACGATAAGAATCCCATCTCGGAGGATTTGAAGGCGTTTTATGAATACCACTCTATTCTGATGGAGCCATGGGACGGCCCTGCCGCATTGTTGTTCAGTGACGGGCGTTATGCGGGTGGAATGCTCGACCGCAATGGATTGCGCCCCAGCCGTTATACAATAACTCGTCAAGGCGTGATGGTTGTTGCCTCAGAGGTTGGTGTCATGGACTTTGAGCCCGGTGATATTGTCAGTAAGGGTCGGTTGCAGCCAGGAAAAATCTTGCTTATCGATACTCAGGAGGGTAAGATTTATTATGATGGTGAGATAAAAGAGCAGTTGGCAACAGCCTATCCCTACCGTCAGTGGCTCAGCGAGAATCGTGTTCAGCTGGAGAAACTGAAAAGTGGTCGTCATGTAGATAATAGTGTGAGCGGCCTCCAACAGAAACTTGTTCAGTTTGGCTTCGGTCAAGAAGATATTGACCGTACGATTATACCTATGGCAACGTCTGGTCAGGAGCCTGTCGCAGCTATGGGTAATGATACGCCATTGGCTGTCATTAGTGAGCGTCCGCAGATATTGTTCAATTACTTCCGTCAGCAGTTTGCGCAGGTGACAAATCCTGCCATTGACCCCATACGCGAGGAATTAGTCATGTCGCTGACAGAGTATATTGGTGCAGTGGGCACCAATATACTTACTCCTGATGCTGCAAACTGTAAAATGGTTCGGTTGCCACAACCAGTACTGACCAACACACAACTTGACATACTGTGTAATATAAGGTATAAGGGTTTTAAAACTAAAAAATTGTCGATGACATTCAGTCCTCTCTCATCATCTGTTTTAAGAGAGAGTTCTGATGACCAACAGGCAGGAGAGATACTTAGAGTCTCTATAGAGAAATTGTGTAAAGATGCAGAACAGGCCGTAGATGAGGGGTACAACTACATTATTCTTACCGACAAGACTGTAGAAGACACCTCCCTTGAGGAAGGGGTAGGAGTGGCTTTCATCCCATCCCTGTTGGCTGTCTCTGCAGTCCATCATTATCTCATATCTGTGCAGAAACGTGTTCAGACTGCCTTGATTGTCGAGAGTGGTGAGATACGTGAAACCATGCATGCTGCGCTGTTGCTGGGTTATGGCGCCAGTGCGCTATGTCCTTACATGGTATATGCAGTTTTAGATGACCTGGTTAAGAAACACAAGATACAAGAGGAGTATGCCACTGCCGAGAGCAACTATATCAAGGCGGTGGATAAAGGCTTGAAGAAGATTATGTCAAAAATGGGCATCTCGACCATCCGTTCTTATCGGGGTGCAAAGATTTTTGAAAGCATAGGTCTTAGCGAAGACCTGTTACGCCGTTATTTCGGAACGGAGGTGAGTACTATTGGTGGTATCGGACTGAATGAGATAGCCCGTGATGCCATTCGCTTGAGCGTAGAGGGCTTGGCAAAGAGTGACAACGCTGCTCCTATATTGAAGAACCAAGGTCAGTTCTCATGGAGAAAGGATGGTATAAAGCATGCCTGGAACCCCGAAACGATTGCAAAACTGCAATTATCATGCCGCACAGGTAATTATGAGAAATTCAAGGAATGGTCAAAGATAGTGGATGAAAAGGAATCGCCTATCTTCCTACGCGATTTCCTTACCTTTAAAAAGGTGTCCACCGAAACACAGGTAGAAACATCGGTTGAGTCTGTTGAATCTATTGTTCGGCATTTTGTTACGGGAGCTATGTCGTTCGGTGCTTTGAGCATTGAGGCACACGAAGCTTTAGCTTTGGCTATGAACAGGTTAGGTACACGAAGCAATACTGGCGAGGGAGGTGAGGATAACGCTCGTTATCACACCAAAGTGGATGGCGTGTCGCTGTCAAGCAAAACCAAGCAGATAGCCAGTGGACGTTTTGGCGTGACGGCAGAGTATCTGGTGAATGCCGAGGAGATACAAATCAAGGTGGCTCAGGGTGCTAAGCCTGGTGAGGGTGGACAACTGCCAGGTTTCAAGGTGAACGACATAATTGCCAAGACACGTAATGCCATTCCTGGCATCTCACTTATCTCACCACCGCCCCATCACGATATTTACTCTATTGAAGACTTGGCACAGCTCATTTTCGACTTGAAGAATATCAACCCTACGGCGGCGGTCAGTGTGAAACTGGTGGCAGAGAGTGGTGTAGGAACTATTGCCGCTGGTGTAGCAAAGGCCAAAGCTGACCTCATCGTTATCAGTGGAGCCGAGGGTGGCACGGGGGCCAGTCCTGCCAGCTCTATGCGTTTTGCAGGTATCTCGCCAGAAATAGGGTTGGCAGAGACACAACAGACGTTGGTTATCAATGGGCTACGCAATCAGGTACGTTTACAGACGGATGGTCAGCTGAAGACTGCCAAAGACGTGATAGTCATGGCGATGCTCGGTGCCGACGAATTCTCGTTTGGTACGTTGCCATTGATTGTACTGGGGTGTGTAATGATGCGTAAGTGCAATACGAATACCTGCCCGATGGGTGTGGCAACACAGAATCCAGAACTTCGTCGTCATTTCCAAGGGCGCGCCGACTATGTTGTCAACTACTTTACTTTCTTGGCTCAGCAAGTGAGGGAATACCTGGCACAGATAGGTGTGACACACCTTAAGGACATTATTGGTCGCACTGATCTTCTTGAGGTTACTTTCCCAAATGGTTCCTCTGTCGGGAAATGGAAGACCATAGATTTCAACCGACTGCTCCACAGTCCCGAAACGGACAAAGCTTTATATTGGGACCGTGGCGAATATACCAAGGTAACCGGAGTGAAAGACCTGGACATTATCATTGTCGCTCGGAAAGCTATTGATACCCAAGAACCGGTCAATCTTGACTTCGCAATAAAGAACACTGATCGTGCTACGACAACCATGCTCTCTGGTCTCATTGCAAGGAAATATGGTGAACAGGGACTTCCTGACAACACCATCAATATCAGGTTCAAAGGCTCAGCGGGCCAGTCCTTTGGTGCTTTTGCCGTCCGTGGCCTTAATCTGAAACTTGAAGGTGAGTGTAACGATTATTTTGGCAAAGGACTTTCTGGCGGACGTATCAGCATATTGCCCCCCAGTCGTTGTAGCGATGACTTCCATGCTGAGGACAATATCATTGCTGGTAATACCGGTCTCTATGGCGCCACTTCTGGTGAGATGTATATCAACGGTAAGGTCGGTGAACGGTTCGCCGTGCGTAACTCGGGAGCCATTGCTGTTGTTGAGGGTGCTGGTGACCACTGCTGCGAATACATGACAGGCGGACGTGTGGTAGTACTTGGCGAGACAGGACGAAACTTTGCAGCTGGTATGTCGGGTGGTGTGGCTTATGTCTGGGACTGTAAGCATAACTTCGACTATTTCTGTAACATGGATATGGTGGAAATTAACCTGGTTGAAGATAGTTCTTCCAGAAAAGAACTACTTGAACTTGTCCGGCAGCACTATCTTCATACCGGTTCGGTGCTGGCAGGTCGTATGCTCGACGACTGGAACCATTACTGTGAGGAGTTTGTCCAGGTGGTGCCCATTGAGTACAAGCGTGTCATGCAGGAAGAGCAGATGGACAAGTTGCGTCAGAAAATAGCCGACGTGCAAAGAGACTACTAAATATGAAATAGTTAATTGTGATATTGTAAATAGAAATGGGAAATCCAAAAGCATTTTTAGAGATACACCGGCAAGAGGCGGGTTACCGTCCTGTTCATGATAGAATCCATGACTTTGGCGAGGTGGAGCAGACGCTTAATACGCGTGAGCGTAAGTTACAGGCAAGCCGCTGCATGGACTGTGGCGTTCCTTTCTGTCATTGGGCTTGTCCGCTGGGTAATAAGGCACCAGAGTGGAATGATGCTCTTTTCAAGGGCGACTGGGAACTGGCCTATCATCTGTTGTCGAGTACTAATCCGTTCCCGGAGTTCACAGGACGCATCTGCCCGGCATTGTGTGAGAAAGCTTGTGTGCTTAATCTTTTCAATCATGAGCCTACCACCAACCGCGAGGATGAATGTGCCATCATTGAGGGGGCTTTCCGCGAGGGCTTTGTCCAACCGCGCAAACCAGAGAGAAATGGTAAACACGTTGCTGTTGTTGGCGCTGGACCTGCCGGCTTGGCCGCTGCTAATGCATTGAACCAAATGGGTTTTACCGTCACGGTATTTGAGAAAAATGAGGCAGCTGGTGGACTTCTGCGTTATGGAATCCCCAACTTCAAACTCAACAAAACAATCATCGACCGACGCATCAGAGTAATGGAAGCCGAGGGCATTATCTTCCACTATGGCGTGACCGTAGCAGTTGATAATGGGCAATTGACGATAGACAATTCTTCGAATGCTGTTGACTGTCACCAATCGTCGGTCGTCAACACCCAATACGATGCAATTGTAATAGCGTCAGGCACTCCAACTGCTCGCGATCTTCCTGTCCCAGGCCGTGACTTGTGGGGGGTTCACTTCGCCTTGGAATTGCTGGCACAGCAGAACCGCGTGCTTGCAGGCATGGAGTTCACGAAGGACGAACGCATTACAGCCCGAGGTAAGGACGTGCTTGTTATCGGAGGCGGTGATACTGGTTCCGATTGCATAGGTACCGCTCACCGTCAGGGATGCCGCAGTGTAACCCAGATAGAGATTATGCCACGTCCTGTCAAAGGTCCAAACGACCCGCAGAACCCTTGGCCGGAATATCCACGTACATTAAAGACCACCTCTTCGCACGAAGAAGGTTGCACACGACGTTGGAATATCAATACCCTGGAGTTCCTTGGCGAGAATGGACAACTGACGGGTGTTAAGATCCAGGAGATTGACTGGCAGAAAAATCCTAACGGAGGACGGCCTATCATGGTTGAGAAGGGTAAACCTGAAATCATCAAGGCCCAACTGTGTTTACTGGCCATGGGATTCCTGAAGCCGGAACATCCACATTATCCCGACAACGTCTTTGTCTGTGGCGATGCGCACAATGGAGCCTCATTAGTGGTACGTGCCATGGCCAGCGGCATTGAAACGGCACGCAAAGTGAAACAATACATCACCCAATAGACCCAACGCCCCTGCTTTGGTCTTCCCCATAATAAGGGGTAAGAGGGGGGCAATGATTATGGCATTAGTAAACATACATTTTCTCAACCTGCAGGCGAACTATCTTTTCGCCGACATTGCCAAGAAGGTTAATGCGTTCAAGGTGATGCATCCAAAAGCCAACATTATTTCGCTTGGTATCGGTGATGTTACTCAGCCCTTGTCTCCAGCAGTCATCGAGGCTATGCACCGTGCTGTCGATGAAATGACCACCGCCCAGACGTTCCGTGGCTATGGTCCAGAACAAGGCTACGGCTTCCTGCGCGAAGCAATTGTTAAGAATGACTTTCTGCCTCGTGGCGTGCGTCTGAGTGCCGACGAGATATTCATTAATGACGGAGCAAAGTCGGATACGGGCAATTTTCAGGAATTGCTCCATTGGGACAACTTTATCGGTGTCACCGACCCCATTTATCCTGTCTATATTGATTCTAATGTAATGATAGGCCGTTGCGGCACCTATCGTGACGGCCGTTGGACCAATGTGCGTTACCTGCCTACTACTGCCGAAAATGGTTTCGTGCCCGAGTTACCCAAAGGCCGTCCCGTGGATGTCATTTATTTGTGCTATCCTAACAATCCTACTGGTACGGTCATTACTAAACAGGAGCTACGACGATGGGTAAACTATGCGCTGAAGAACGACGCGCTCATTCTCTTCGATGCCGCCTATCATGCTTATATACAGGACAGCGAAATACCGCATAGCATTTATGAGATTCGAGGTGCACGTAAGTGTGCCATAGAGTTCCGCTCGTTCTCCAAGACTGCTGGCTTCACTGGTGTGCGCTGCGGCTACACTGTGGTTCCCCATGAGGTCAGCGTCTCTACCTTCGAAGGCGAGCGCATCCCCCTG
>JAFPED010000114.1 GCA_017423565.1 Prevotella sp.
CACACGGCCTTTCGCCGTTTGGGAACGCACGACATCAGCGCATCCGGTACGGAGCATGATGTGATTGAACTCATCGCGCGACAGACCGCACTCATAGCAATTTACACCAGGCACATATACCTTCACGGCTCCAGTCAGATTTTCTATGCTGCCATCGATCCAGCTCTTACCAGCACGCATACAAAGACGATTCAGTTGATAACGGGCAATACGACTATCAAGACAACCTATCACCACATCAACAGAGCGATACAATCCGAAGCCTACGTCAGAGAAGAGATTGCCAACGATGGGTACCACTTCTATCTGCGGGTTTATCTCGCTGGCACGTTTAGCAACAATCTCTGCCTTATAAGCATGATTGTAAGCATCTTCTTCACGGAAGAGCACCGAGCGGGTAAGGTTTGACAGTTCAATCTTGTCAAAATCAACCACATAGATGTGACCGACGCCAAAAAGTGCCAAATTCTTTACCACCTCATTACCAAGTGCTCCACAACCGGCAACGAGAACGCGGGCATTCTTAACCCTGTCTTTTTTGAACCAGGAGAGTAGCGTGAACACGCCCTCTCCCCATTCATATTTTTCCTTTTCCATGCCTGATCAAGATTCTACATACTCGAAAGTTGTATCTCCGATAGAGAACGTGTCGCCATTACTAAGAACCACCTGTTTGTTGGCGGGCAAAGTAGTACGGACATTGAACACGACACCTTCAGCAAGAGGACTCAACATAGGCAGTGAGCGAGCCTTGTCGATATATAATTGCACATGCTTGTCGGCCACCTTGTTGGCTTTCTCCCAGTTCATCTGGATTTCACACTCATTGGTTTTACCAATGGTTACCTTGTTTCCACCACCTGTAGCATTCATCCACTTATGGATTGGAATGCGCTGACCAGCCTTCATTCCGTTCTTGATAACGAGGAAGTAACGCTCAGCAAGCATTCGAACCGTTACCAATGATGCTCCAAGGCCGCCACCATAGATGATGAAGTCGAGCAACATGTTCAACCATCCCATGTTAGAACTGATGACACCGCCAAAGTACAGGACGATGAAACCAATAATTGCCGCAATGCCTCCACCGATGAGGGCACTCTTTGTTGGGATTGAGGACTTAATGGTTAGACTCAGCACCATACATATTGAGAACAATATGTAAGCCGGGAGCGAGCAATACCAAGGAACATAAGTCGTACCAACAGCCGAAAGCAATAGGCAGAAAAGAATGCCACCCACTAACATTGCCAAGAATCCAATCAGACCAGACAATAGCGAAAGGCCGAATATCTTCATGTAGACTTTTGCATCCTTTTTCCTATACTCGTCATTATAACGGAATACCAGTGAGAGGAAGAATCCCAGCAACAAGCCAACTGTCAGCAGAGCAGAAACTTTCGCTCCGCAGTCAGTAAGCATACCAGCTTTCAGATCATCGTTGAGGTAGAAGGTATTGGCAATCGCCTTACCCAGTCCACTAAACATTCCACGACCCGTCAGTTCGAAAACGATCCAGCTGACCAAACCAGCTACGACACCAGCCAAAGTCTGATAAGTATCGCGCAGCGATGCCGGACTGAACATTTCCTTGGTGTCAATATGAGCTTGTATTCCTTCCTTACAGTTCTGACCATATTCCACGCACTTGTAGCCATTCTGTTGCCAGCAACCCACATGCATGATATGCTTACATCTCATCACAACCATCTGTCCAGGCTGAATGTCCTGACGGCAATAGTGACATATACGGCGTGTGACACCCTCTTCTGGCTGATAGGGCTTATAGTATTTCGAAGCAAATCTCTTCGAATTAATAAACGGAATGAGCACCTTCATGATAAAGAAGAAGAAGGCAAATGTCAACAATGCCACTAGAAGGGCCACCAAGAACTTGGTGATTGAGTCACCTGTGCTTTCTTCATGAACGGGCCAAGGTGTTTCAGCAGAACCTATAGAATACTCACCTGTACCGGCTTCATTGCCTTTCCACTCTGCAACATATTCTACACGACCAGTGTAAGCCTTATTCTCTGTTGCCTTATAGGTGAATGCGAAATCGTACATGGCATCCTTCACCACCTCTTGGAAATTGCTAAGTACATTGCTGATATCTGCCGACGGACGATAGGCACCCTGGCGATCTACAAGTACCTGGCCTTCAGCATCTCGCGGAGCTGAAACGCCCTGCAGCGTGAGCTCAACATTTTCGTCGACACCCTCTCCTGTATAATAGAAAGCAAACACCTTCGGTACCAGATGAGCAGCATTTGACTGATAATCGGTAACCTCGACAAACGAGATCTGCTCATCCTCAGGACGCATATTACCCTCGGTGAAAATAAAAAGCAGATTCTTGTCTTTTGCCTGCATGGCCCGCTTGTTGATGCTTACGTTCTTAACATAACCACCCTTTGTACGCACGGCATCTTCCAATTCAGCTTTTTCATTGCTGAACTCAACTAATTTTGAATAAAGGGCACCATAGAAGAATTTCTTGTCTGAATGGTTCATGAACTTGTCCTTGACACCAGCCAGGTTCTTTTTCGTAACCAACTGACTAGAGCTCACATCCTCACCAAAGAACGACAGGAACACACAACTATCAGGTGCACTTTCAACCAGTTTGCAGAATGCCTCATAAATCTGGCCCTTTCCTGCCTCAGGAATACTGAGGTCTACAAGCACCGAGATGGTGAAGTCGCTCGGAATACGCTGACCGGAGCTCAATGAGATAATCTGACGGCAATCCAAAGGAATGGCCACACCATCCTCATTGATGACCAAATGTTTCTCCAGCTGACTGGCAGTGACATCATTGCAAGGTTTGCCGTTACTGTCGAGAATCTTTAAAAACAGCGTCACACTATCCTTGCCTGCGCCATATTCGTACTTCTTATCACAAAACTGTACTTTTGACACATCTTGTGCACTGGCATTCAATGCAAATGCCACTAAGACTATTAATGCTAAAATATTCCGCTTCATGTCTTATCTATTATTTTTAGTCCATAATTTCAAGTCTTCAAGCTTCTGTGAGCCATAATAGCTTTCATAGCTACACAGATCGTCAGCCATAACAGGAATAGAGGTCAGGACAC
>JAFPED010000115.1 GCA_017423565.1 Prevotella sp.
ACCTTTGCGCCCGATTTAGTCCGTGGTGGCTCAGTTAAGTCGTGGCACGAAGCCATGCGCCATCCGGAAAAACCCGTTTAAAAATAACAAAACAATGTACGCAATTGTAGAAATTAACGGTCAGCAGTTCAAGGCAGAAGAGGGTAAAAAGCTCTTCGTTAACCACATGAAGGACGTGGAAGCCGGTAAGACTGTTGAATTCGACAAGGTACTGCTTGTCGACAATGAAGGTTCAGTACAGGTAGGTGCGCCCACCGTAAGTGGTGCTAAAGTAGTGTGTGAGGTTATCAATCCCTTGGTAAAGGGTGAGAAGGTTATCGTTTTCAAGATGAAGCGTCGTAAGGACTCTCGCAAGATGAACGGTCACCGTCAGCAGTACACACAGGTAGAAGTTAAATCAGTAATCGCTTAAAACGTAGGAGGAACAAGAAATGGCACATAAAAAAGGTGTAGGTAGTTCTAAGAACGGCCGTGAGTCAGCTTCACAGCGACTCGGCATTAAGATTTTCGGTGGCCAGAAGGTTGTTGCAGGCAACATTATTGTTCGCCAGCGCGGTTCTAAGCACAACCCAGGCAACAATGTTGGTATTGGTAAGGATGATACCCTTTTTGCACTTGTTGACGGAACTGTTCAGTTCCACAAGGGCAAGCGCGACAAGAGTGTTGTATCAGTAATACCTGAAGCATAACGCCGAAGAGAACAACAAACAAATAATTTATTCCAAACAAACACAGAATCCCAAACCTCCACGGAGATTTGGGATTTCTGCTTTTTATGAACAGAAGTGATTAGATTACTTCATTTCCTTAAGACGTCTGTAGAATTCACGAAGTGCACCTTGGTTGACTCCCCTACTCGACAGCAATTCCAATTCACGTCTGGCAGTATCTTTTCTGCCTAAGCGTATCAGTACATCAATGTGCGACAACAGGTAATCGGTATTCTCTGGATTAAGTCGCGAGGCTTGCTCCCAATCATAGAGTGCTGCCTCGTAGCGTTTCATATCTGTTTCCAAAGAAGCGCGTGCCACATAACCTGATACGGAATCGGGATGCTGTTCCACAACAATATTCAGCAAGTCGAGGGCGTCATTACGTTTATCCATCAACTGATAGACATACGCTAAACCTAAGCGTGCCTCCAGATGAGTAGGTTTCTCCAAAAGAATATCGTTGTAATCATTCTTTGCCAAATCATAACGGCGCAGATGGGTATATGCATAAGCCCTATAGAACAATGCGGTGAGATTATGCTCATCGTGACGAAGAATCGTCTTATACTCGTCAACGGCAAACTCCCATTGCTGCAGTTCCAAGTTAATGGCTGCTTTGCGAAGATGCAAGGAGACACTATAGGGCGATTGGGCTATCTGTTTATTGATAGCATTCAGGGAGTCGCGCCATTGTTGGTTTGTCTGTCCCTGAATGCCAATAGCCAATAGGCAGCAGCCTATCGCCAATATCAAGCGTTTTTGATATAGTTTACAATCCATTCACCTACCTCTTTCGTACCATATTTAGCACCACCTTCAACCTGAATCTCAGGAGTACGTACATTGGCATCGAGCGATGCATTCACTGCTTCGCGAATCAGCGCACCTTCCTTTTTCAAGTCAAAATGCTCAAGCAGCATTGCAGCTGACAGAATCTCAGCCAATGGGTTAGCCAGATTCTGACCAGCAGCCTGAGGCCATGAACCATGAACTGGCTCGAAGAGTGGAGTGTGTTCACCCAGCGAACTTGACGGCTGCAGTCCCATAGAACCTGTGATGCAAGAAGTCTCATCTGTCAGGATGTCGCCAAAGGTATTCTCTGTCACAATCACATCGAAGAAACGAGGTTCTGTCAGCACACGCATAGAAGCGTTGTCGATAAACATATAATCAGTGTTGACGTCAGGATACTGTGCTTCCATTTCCTTGGCTATCTGACGCCACAGTCGAGAACTGGCAAGAACGTTTGCCTTATCGACAACAGTCAAGTGCTTTTTACGTTTCTGGGCTGTTTCGAATGCAACCTTTAATATACGCTCAATCTCCGGACGAGTATAGATGTCTGTATCATAAGCCTTGTCATTATCCTGGTATTTCTCACCGAAATACATTCCACCAGTCAATTCGCGGATGACAACAAAGTCTGCACCTTTCAGCAATTCATCCTTCAAGGGTGACTTATGAAGCAGGCAGTCGAATGTAGCTACTGGACGTACGTTGGCAAAAAGTCCCAGCTTCTTACGCATAGCGAGCAAGCCCTGCTCAGGACGAACCTTGGCTGTGGGGTTGTTGTCAAAACGCAGGTCGCCGACAGCAGCAAACAACACAGCATCAGCGCGCATACATACATCATGAGTTGCCTCAGGATAAGGATCACCAACGGCATCAATAGCATGGGCTCCACAGAGAGCTTCCTCATAAGAGAACTCGTGACCGAATTTAGCAGCGATGGCATCCATCACAGCAACACCTTGTTTCATAATCTCTGGACCAATTCCGTCGCCAGGGAGAACGGCAATTTTCAATTTCATATTTATTTCCAATTTAGTTGATTCTCGTAAAACAAGCACAAAAGTAATCAAATTCTTTCAGATATCACCTATTTTTGACTCGGGTTAACATATCTTTTGTAAAACCTTCGCCTAATATTACACTTTTTTGCTAAATATTTCAAAGAAAAAGCAGGAAAATGAAAATAATTGAGTAAATTTGCAACTTAGAATACTATCAACGATTATTACTATTATTAATAAATAATGTTTATATTATGAACGACAACAAAGTAATGAACATGGCAGCTGACAACATTCGAATTCTTGCTGCCTCAATGGTTGAAAAGGCTAAGTCTGGTCACCCAGGTGGTGCTATGGGCGGTGCCGATTTTATCAACACTCTCTACAGTGAATTTCTTGTTTATGACCCAGAGCATCCCGAGTGGGAAGGTCGCGACCGTTTCTTCCTCGATCCAGGTCACATGGCTCCAATGCTCTATAGCCAGCTTGCCCTGATTGGTAAGTTCACTTTGGAGGATCTGAAGAATCTGCGTCAGTGGGGTTCTGTTACTCCAGGTCACCCCGAACGTGAAATTGCCCGTGGCATTGAAAACACCTCTGGTCCTCTTGGTCAGGGCCATACCTTCGCTGTTGGTGCAGCTATTGCCGCTAAATTCCTGAAGGCTAAGTTTGGCGATGTAATGGGTCAGACCATCTATGCTTACATCTCTGACGGTGGTGTACAGGAGGAGATTTCTCAGGGTGCAGGTCGTATTGCCGGTAACCTTGGTCTCGACAACCTCATCATGTTCTACGATGCCAACGACATTCAGCTCTCTACAAAGACTGAGGTAGTGACCACTGAGGATACTGCCAAGAAGTATGAGGCTTGGGGCTGGTATGTACAGAAGATTGACGGTAACGATGTTGACCAGATTCGTGAGGCCCTCAAGAAGGCTCAGGCTGAGAAAGAGCGTCCAAGTCTGATTATCGGACACTGTGTAATGGGTAAGGGTGCTCGCAAGGCAGACAACAGCAGTTACGAGAGCAACTGTGCTACCCACGGAGCTCCTCTCGGTGGCGACGCTTATA
This sequence comes from Prevotella sp., assembly GCA_017423565.1. Taxonomy (GTDB): domain Bacteria; phylum Bacteroidota; class Bacteroidia; order Bacteroidales; family Bacteroidaceae; genus Prevotella. The sequence continues at coordinate 3,578 of JAFPED010000115.1, forward strand.
TCAACACCATGAAGAATCTTGGTGCTGATCCCGAGAACCCATTCCAGATTTTCCCAGAGGTACAGGCCCTGTATGCTAAGCGTGCTGAGGAACTGAAGAAGATTGTTGCTGAGCGCTATGCAGCTAAGGCTGAGTGGGCAAAGGCAAA
>JAFPED010000116.1 GCA_017423565.1 Prevotella sp.
AAGAATGCTCATACAAACTGCAACTGAATATATCTACCGACGCTCTTTCAAAGCCAATTATTATATCTTCGATATCAAGAATCAGAAAATACAACCGCTTTCAGAAGGAGGACCACAGCAGGCACCATTGTTCTCCCCCGACGGACAGCAGATAGCTTTTGTTCGTGATAATAACATCTTCTTGGTCAAGCTGTTATACGATAATGCTGAAAGTCAATTGACGAAAGATGGAAAACCAGGAGAAATTATCAACGGAATACCAGACTGGGTTTATGAGGAGGAGTTCTCTACTGCTCAAAGTATGGCTTTCACAGCCGACAGTCGGCAGATCTGCTGGATCAGATATGATGAACGAAATGTACCACAGGTCTCATTACCGCTTTATAAAGGTGCATATCCCACCAGAAACGAATATACTACGTATCCAGGCCTCATGTCTTACAAGTATCCTGTACCAGGAGAGCAGAACTCTAAAGTGTCCGTTTTGAGTTACGACATCAAAAGTCATAAGACGCGTACGCTTGACATCCCGCTCGAAAACGATGGATATATTCCTCGTATCTTAACAAAACCAGCTACGGTAGGCGAGGGGACTGAACCTGCACCTGAGGTAATAGTTATCACACTTAACCGACATCAGGACCTTCTCCGACTCTATGCCGTCAACGCGCTCTCAACAGTCAGTCAGCTGATTCTTGAAGAACAGGCAGACAAGTACGTCAAAGAAGAGGTTCTCGAAATGATGCAGATTACACCGTCACACATACTCCTGCCAAGTCAGCGTTCGGGATATATGCATCTCTATCTTTATACGCTCAACGGACAACTGTTGCGACAAGTGGAAGATGGTGAATACGATGTTGCTCAGGTTTACGGGTATGACGAGCAAACAGGGGATACTTATTATGCTTCTCATGCTGTCAGCCCAACTCAGCAACATATTTATGTGACCCACAAAAACGGTAAGACAGAACAGCTGTCTGATAATCGGCCAGGATGGAACGACGCTATTTTCAGTAGCAACTTCAAGTTCTTTGTATGCACTTGGAGTGATATAAACAACCCTCCTGTCTATACGCTTCATGAGGGCCGAAAGCTAATCAAAACACTCATCGATAATCAGCAGCTGAAGACAAGATTGGCTTCTTATAACATCGGTCAGCGTGAACTCTTTACCCTTAAGACACTCGATGGCGTAGAGCTCAATGCTTGGATGGTCAAGCCTTCAGACTTCAATGCCTCAAAACGCTATCCGGTTATCATGTATCAATATGGCGGACCTGGAAGCCAGCAGGTTAAAAACGCATGGAACATCGGTATGTGTGGACAGGGAGCAATTCTCGAACAATACCTCTGCCAACAAGGATATATTTGTGTTTGTGTTGATAACCGCGGTACGGGCGGACGAGGAGCCGAGTTCGAAAACTGTACCTACTTGCAGTTGGGAAGGCTCGAGAGCCGTGACCAGGTTGAAGCTGCACTCTCTCTTGGAGGACTATCTTATGTTGACAAAGAGAGGATAGGCATTTGGGGATGGTCATATGGCGGGTTCAATACGCTTATGGCAATGTCTGAGGGACGCGATGCATTTGCTGCAGGAGTGGCCATCGCACCTCCTACAGACTGGCGATTCTATGACTCCATCTACACCGAACGTTACATGCGTACACCAAAGGAGAATGCTGGAGGGTATGACCTCAACCCGATTTCCCAGGCTCAGAAACTGCATGGTTCACTTCTTATCTGTCATGGACTTGCCGATGATAACGTTCATTTCCGTAATACGGCTGAATATACCGAAGCGTTGGTGCAGGCTGACAAGGATTTCCACATGAATATTTATACCAATCGTAATCATAGCATTTATGGCGGAAATACTCGCTACCATCTCTTCAGACAGGCTATACAGCATTTCAACAGTCATTTGTTAAACAACTAAAACCACTCTGCGTTATGAAAAGATATTTCATCACACTCATCATTCTTCTATCACTCACGATTGACGTCAGCGCACAAAAGCTTAACGTCATCATTTCTAATCCTACAAACGAACAGCGGCATGAACTGGTCGAGATAGACGCACAAGAAGTATTTGACCGTTGTCCTGCTTTGAAGGCACAGTTCAAGGTCATCAATGCACTACGTCAGGAAGTAGCATATCAACTGACACATGATGGTAAGCTACTCATCGATGCCAGCGTTAGACCAATGGGACAGGCACAATTCACACTTGTACCTGGAGCACCACGCCCTGCTAAAACGTTCGTCTATGGACAACAGTATCCTGAACGTGTCGATGATATCGCATGGGAAAACGACCGAGGAGCATACCGTCTATATGGGCCGGCATTACAACGTTCCGGCGAACGCGCATTTGGCAACGATGTATGGGTAAAAAACACACCTGACCTCGAGGTGCAGAAACGTTATCAACTTGAGCTGAGCAATCATCAGGCCATTAGTGACTTAAGAAAGGCTGGACAGGTGGCAGCCGCCGACTCTTTGGAAGAGCTTACCACTTATCATTTTGATCATGGCTATGGACTTGATTGTTACAAGGTCGGACCATCGCTTGGATGTGGTGCACCGGCACTCCTTGATAATGGCACGATCGTCTTCCCTTACTGCTACACCGACTATCAGATTCTGGATAACGGACCACTCAGATTTACCGTTTCACTGACTTATGAGACAAAAGCTTATCATGGAGAGTCCATTACAGAGCATCGCATTCTTTCACTTGACAAAGGCTCAAACTTCAACCGACAAGTCGTATGGTACCAGGGCGCTACAAAACCACTCGACATTGCATCTGGAGTCGTTATCCATCAGGAGGACACAACAAGCATTTGTCTGCAGTCTAATTATGCGTTATATGCCGATCCCACAGACAACCCCTCTGGACAAAACTTCCAGATATATGTCGGAGTGCTCTTCCCGTATGATGACGCTGAGACTTTGCTGCTTCCTAACCCAACAGCAAACAATGGCATTTATGGCCATGCGCTCGTCGTAAAAAGACAGGTAAAGCCTGGCGAAAAAATCACATACTACTGGGGATCAGCATGGTCAAAAAACGACTGCAGGAACTTCGCTGAATGGCAGTTACGCACTACTCAACTCGCAACACGTTTGGCGCAACCACTCAAAGTCACCATACAGTAAGCTTTCTTGAAAATAAAATAGGGGATGGACATGTCCATCCCCTTTATTTTACTACTTAGTCATAAACTCTTTTACTCACCATCTCTGCAATGGCTTCGAGATACTTCTTGTCTGTATCATCAAAACAGCCAAGCTCTGTAGAGTCTATGTCCAGAACAGCACGCACTTCGCTACTGCTGTCAAATAACGGTACTACAATCTCACTGCGCGAAAGGCTGCTGCAAGCTATGTGACCAGGGAAATGCTCCACGTCCTCTACAACAATAGTACGACGTTCCTTCCACGATGTGCCACAAACGCCCTTTCCATAACCAATATGAAAACAGGCAACAGGCCCCTGGAATGGTCCAACCAGTAATTCGCCGCCTGTCACACGGTATATACCTGTCCAGAAAAAGCCTAACTTCTCATGAAGAGCAGCTACCACATTGCTCAGTACCGAAACTTCTTCTTTCTCTTCGCCTATCAGCGACCTTAACTCCAGCAGAAGCTCCTCATACCTTTCGTCTTTATTCATTAGTAGTTCTCTGCCTTGATCTGGAAGTAAGCCTGGGGATGATCACATACAGGACAGATCTCTGGTGCCTCCTTGCCAATGACGATGTGTCCACAGTTAGAACACTGCCATATCGTGTCGCCGTCCTTGGAGAAGACACGTTTCTTTTCTACATTCTCCAAAAGCTTTCTGAAACGCTCCTCATGAGCACGCTCTATAAGAGCAACACCCCTGAACTTCTCGGCTATCTCAGCAAAACCTTCTTCCTCTGCCTCTACAGCCATACGCTCATACATGTCGGTCCACTCAAAGTTCTCACCTGCAGCTGCTGCAGCAAGGTTCGCAGCAGTATCCTTTATGCTACCACCTTCCAACAGCTTAAACCACATTTTTGCATGTTCTTTTTCGTTTGCAGCAGTCTCCTCGAATATAGATGCTATCTGAACATAACCATCCTTCTTCGCTTTTGATGCCCAGTAACTGTATTTGTTACGAGCCATCGACTCACCAGCAAAAGCTTCCTGCAAATTCTTCTCTGTTTTTGTTCCACGTAATTCTTTCATCTTTTCTCTTTTTTTATTGGTTTATTAATATATACTTATTACAATGCGATGCAAATACAACCGTTGAATCCAGATTATATCATCAACATAAGTTTGATATGGGTTAAAAGCAAATTCTCATTGGTGAGAAAAAGAATTCTCATTGGTGAGAAAAAGAATTCTCATTGGTGAGAAAAAGAATTCCCACTAATGAGAATTTGAGTTCACGTTAGGTCAAATACTTTATTGTTCCAGTTTTTCTTTTAACAAGTTCTCAATTTCAGCACCGTGAATATCGCTTTTGACAATGCGACCCTCTTGGTCAAGGACCATCATGTGAGGGATGGCACGTATGTTGAAAGCCTGAGCAGCGGCATTATCCCAACCCTTCAGATCCGATACCTGTGGCCATGTCATACCTAACTCCTTGACTGCATCTGTCCATGCTTGCTTATCATTATCGAGCGATATACCGATGATGCCCAGACCCTTGTCCTTGTATTGAGAATAGAGACGGACAACATCAGGCATGGCTTGACGACAGGGGCCACACCATGAAGCCCAGAAGTCAAGGATGGTTAGTTTGTGGCGTTTCACCTCAGCTAAAATACTTTGCTCTTTACCGTTCATGTCAGCCATGAGAATATCGTTGATCTGAGAACCAGCTGCTGTGCTTTGTAATTGACTCAGTTCTGTCTCCATCTGGCGGATGAGAGGACGGCTGCGTAACTCTTGCGGCATGAGTTGGATAAGCTCCTTGCGCTGGTCGGCAGACAGTACCTCACCTTCAAAATAGTTGATGACGAAATAACCGAACTCGTTGGAGATGTTCTTCTTCGCCATGCGATAGATAAAGTTTTTGAAATTATCGTTTAGCTGTTCAAACTGAGCCTGTTTTTTCGACTGTTCTTCTATATTCAACTCGCCGGAATATAGTTGCATGGCAATCTGATTTACCTTTTTGCTGAGTTCGGTCAATGTGTCGCTCACTATTTGCCACTCTTGGTTACAGAGAGTTCCTGAGACACGTTGAAGTGCCTGGTCCTTTGGCAGTTCTATCTTGATAGTACCAGGCTCAACAAAGAACGGAACGGCTAAGTTGTTGTCAGAAGAGGAGTACAGCAAGCAGAAATATGTGGTGTCAGTTTCTCCGCTGATAGTAAACCGTCTATCCTTGACAACGATAGTGTCAGAGGGTGTCAATTCTGTTAAATCAGTAGTTATGAAGAGCGTGTCACCCTCTTTTAGTGCTTCGCCACTGCCTTCGATTCGGTAGCCGTTGGACGTGCAGGATGCTAACATCGTCATGGTGACAGCTAATCCTGTAATCAACTGTTTCTTATTCATAGCTATGGGATTTATAGTATTTCAACTATATTAAGTACTGGTTGGAGATGCTCTTGTTCTCGATGACCAGACGGATAGTCTCTGCAAAAAGGTCTGCAACAGTTAGCTGCTTGACTTTAGCACAGCGTTGAGAGTAGGGAATAGAGTCGGTGAAGACAATCTCCTCGAGGGCTGAATTCTGCACTCGCTCACTTGCAGGACCGCTCATGACACAGTGAGAAGCACAGGCACGAACCGTTTTGGCACCAGCGGCTTTCATGATGTCGGCTGCCTTAGTAATGGTGCCTGCTGTATCGACCATATCGTCAATGATGACAACGTTCTTGCCTTCAACATCACCGATAATCTGCATGGTAGCTACTACATTAGCGCGTGCACGAGTCTTGTTACACAACACCAATGGACAGCCCAGGTACTTGGCATAAGTGTTGGCACGTTTTGAACCACCAACATCAGGTGAGGCAATGCACAGGTTGGGCAGGTTTAAGCTCTGAAGATATGGAAGAATGACGTTGGATGCATAAAGGTGGTCAACAGGAACATTGAAGAACCCTTGAATTTGGTCGGCATGTAAGTCCATGGTGATGACACGATTGACACCAGCAGCTGACAACAAATCGGCAACGAGCTTGGCACCAATGCTAACACGTGGCTTGTCTTTCCTGTCCTGACGTGCCCAACCGAAGTAAGGAATAACGGCATTAATGGTTCGTGCGGAGGCTCGCTTTGCAGCATCAATCATGAGCAGCAGCTCCATAAGGTTGTCGCTGTTGGGGAACGTGCTCTGTACGAGGAAGACGTCACGACCTCTGATGGATTCTTCGTAGCTGACGGAGAACTCTCCATCCGAGAACTTTGTAATTTGTAGTTGACCTAACGGACAACCTAAACTCTGGCAGATTTTCTCTGCAAGGTATCTCGTGGCTGTTCCAGAGAATACCATGAATGAATTATTCATCTTTATATTATAATAATGTATGATTCGTTTAAAGATTTATCACATTCTCTTTCTCCTTTTATGAGATTGCTTTACGCAGTTTCTCAAAGTGGGTTATAAGTTCCTTGAAGTCGGTCTGCTGGTGGATGTTAAAGCGGTTCCAAAGGTCACCGCAGATGACGACGCCACCGAAGCCTAAGTCCTTTGCCATGTATAGGGTGTCTATGTTCATACCACTGAGGGCATAGACCTTTTTGTCAATGAGTCCTTGACGAGAGGCCATACGCAGCTCTTCCTCCGTGAACGACTGGGTGTCGTTAGGATTGGACTGACTGTCAAGGATGTTCTGTAGAAACACATAGTCGGAACGTTTCTTAGCCTCACGTAGCTCGTCAAGATGGCGGCAGGTACGGCTGACACGTCCTTTATAACCAACAGGAACATCATCAGTTGCATTGTTTAAGTGAATGCCTCGCAGATGGTATTCATCTTTTAGGTAGAAATGGTCGTGGACAGTTATCTTTCCATAATAGTCTGGAGATAGCAAAGTTAACAGGCGCTCGGAGTACATGGGTTCTGCTCCTGGCTTGTAAAGATGCAGGTTGTCCAGGCCTTCCTCAAAGAGTAATGAGAGGATCTTGTCTTCCTCCACGAAGAACGTGGATTGGGTCATGACGATAAGTTTCATGCGCAATGTTTTCTTTTCTACGTGCAAACTTACACATTTTTTTTTACTTAACGGCTACTTTATCCTAAAATTTTATTCTATTCGCTATTTTTTATAACTATTCGTGGTGGTAAGGCTCACCCTTGATGATGGTGCAGGCACGGTATAGCTGTTCGGTAAACACCAGACGTACCAACTGATGTGAGAATGTAAGACGTGAAAGTGACAGCTGTTCCTGAGCACGTTGATAGACCGAAGAGGAGAAACCGTATGGTCCGCCGATGACGAAAACCAAGCGACGGACGGACTGCTGGCGCTGCTGGAGCCAGCGTGCCAGTTCAATGCTTCGTGGCTCTTGTCCATGTTCGTCTAACAGTACGACATGATCGGTGGTCTGTAACTGTCGTAGGATGAGTTCTCCCTCAGCCTCTTTCTGTTGCTGAGTACTGAGGCTCTTAGTGTTCTTGAGCTCAGGTATAATGACAATACTAAAAGGCATGTAATGACCGATGCGCTGAACGTAATTGTCGATGGCAGTCGAGAGATTACGGTCGGTGGTCTTTCCTACGAGTATCAGAACTGTCTTCATCGGGTAGTATGGAATCCGTCTAAGTTTTCGTAACGTCGTTTCATCATTCTATGGTAGATGTTCTTCATCCACAGGCTATGAGTAAGTGTGAACAACAGTCCAATGATGATGAGTAGTGTATAGCCGACTGTCTCTCCGAAGAGTGCTGTGAAGAGCATAGCTGTGGCAACAGGTAGGAAGAACACAATGAGTTCAATGATGAGCTGTAGTGTGTTCTCGAAATTTCCCTTGCCTGTAATCTTTTCGTTCAGTGGCAATGTCTGTTTATTATAAACAGCCAGCTGGAACAGCAAACAGTACTCTGGTCCAGAGGTGATGAACAGATAGGCTAAAAGCATAAGTATCGAATAGCGTCCAGTCACCACTGTAGGTATGAGCAAAAGAAGTGGCAAAATAAGAATAGCACAATAGAAATAATACTTGGCACGTAAAAGTGTGTAAATATTTTCCTTGTGGACCATCAACAAGTCGATATAGTTTCCTTCAGGTCCCATCACTTTTACAAGGTTGACAGCACCGAAGAATACGAAGCAGTATAAACACCAAATGTTGGTGGAGAACTGACCATCGTAAACGTCAGTAAGTGAAAGCATGAGACTGAGCATGGTAATAATGACAATGCCTTGAATGAACCGCTGCTTGACAGTCTTGTTGCGCATGGTGCTTTTCACTTCAATCTTTAGATATTCGCCTATCAGACCGAAATGATTGAGGAATGAGAAATGTACAACAGGAGCTGTGTCAGACGTGGTACGTGACACCTCTTCACGTACAAAGTGGAGTTGTAGGCGGCGGTTGATCAGCAGCAGGGCAAGGAACAAAAGTAAAGTTACAAAAAAGCTTGTCCATGTGAATCCGTATTCTTCGCAGAAATCTAACCCTACACGTGCCCATTTCTCCACATCGATGATGGCATAACCATATATTGCGAGATATACTATACCTGGTAATATCCACCACCATATACGATGGTTGACCAATGTTCGAACCAAAAGGTACCACTGGCTATTAGTGGTAATCATGAGCCACAACAATAGCAACATAGCTATTGACTGCAGGAATGTCAATCCACCACAAAAAGCGATGAAGACATAAGGCAGGAAGAGAGCCATCCAGATAAGGTTGCCTGTTGACAGAACAGTAGATGCAAGAAAGCAGTCAATGACCGAAGCACACGACATCGGCATTGTCAGATAAGGCTTGACAAGCATTGCTGGGGTCTGTTGCATGCTGAAACGCATGAAGAAGTCGATGGTGAGCAGGATGGGCATCACACTGAAGAGCAGCGTGAAATCACCACCACGCGTTCCCCATCCAAGCATGGTGCCGATAACAATGAGGTATAGTAACAGGAAACCTGTGCCAAGATATAAGAAGACCTTGCCCACCATGTTCTGTTCGAACATAGGACTGCGCCGCTCGCTGAGCTTAAGGTTTCGCCTGATGGCAAGGTATAGCTGTAAACGGTTCATCGGAGGTCAATAATATCAGCATGAGGATAGTCTGTTGTCTTGAAACGGAACAGTTCGTCACTCAGTTTAGTTGATTTGAAATTGCTGATATTGATGGTGGTCCAGCCATTCCTTTGTTTCATTTTTACCTGAGTAGGGACGTAATTAGACTTATTAATAGTGATATACATCTCCTGAAGATTACGCTTTTTGTTTGTAGCTACCAAGTGTATCTGATATTTTTGAGCTGCTGTAGTCATGGAAGTTGTAAAACCACTCTTGTAAAGATTGATGAAGTTATAGGGGTTAATAGCCTGCAGCTCTGCCTCGGAGGGGTTGCTAACGTTGACTTCATTATTATTCTTCATATAGGTCCATTGCGTTTTACCGTCAAACCATATCGTTGCAACTGGAGTTGTTGCATGGAATTTCTTGCCTTTTACAGAAATGGTGCCACTGGTGGTGCCAATTCCAGCACTACTGATGGTAAATGAAGCAGTAATACCTTGACGGTTACTCACTACTTTGGCAGCCTTGTCGAGTACCTGACGAGCTGTTTGTCCATAACCCATCATGGCTGTCATTACAAGCATTATCACAAAAACAATCTTTTTCATATTCATGTTATTTTAGTTGGGAAATAAGGTTTTCAAGACTCACCTCGTCTTGGATAAGCACCTCACGAGGCTTACTGCCCATAGCAGCTCCGACGATGCCAGCTTTCTCCAACTGGTCCATCAGACGTCCGGCTCGGTTGTAACCTATAGCGAACTTTCGTTGTATGAGACTGGTAGAGCCACTTTGAGACATGACAATGTGATGGGCAGCATCCTCGAAGAGCGGATCAAGGTGATTTAAATCAACGTCATTGCCACCACCATATTCGCCTTCGCTGTCGTTTGTGGGTTCTGGTAGCTCGAAAGTGGTAGCATAGCCTTGTTGTTCAGCAATGAAGTTATTAATAGCCACCACCTCTGGTGTATCTACGAAAGCACATTGTACACGGATAGGATCATTACCTTGAAGGAACAACATGTCACCACGACCAATCAGCTGGTTAGCACCCATACGGTCGAGGATAGTCTTCGAGTCTATGCCTTGTGCCACCTTGAATGCGATACGTGCAGGAAAGTTTGCCTTGATTGTACCGGTAATGATATTCGTCGTTGGACGCTGTGTTGCTATAATCATATGGATACCTACGGCACGTGCTTTCTGGGCGATACGGGCAATAGGCAACTCAATCTCTTTACCAGCTGTCATGATGAGGTCGCCATACTCGTCGATAACCACAACAATGTAAGGCATGTACTTATGGCCTTTCTCAGGACTAAGCTGACGGGCAATGAATTTCTTGTTATAGTCTTTAATGTTTCGCTCACCGGCTGCCATAAGTAACTCATAACGGGCATCCATCTCTACACATAGGGAGTTGAGCGTACGTACTACCTTCGTAGTATCTGTGATGATGGGAGAAGCTGAGTCATCAGGAACTTTGGCAAGGAAGTGCTTGTCGATGTTCGAATAGATACTGAACTCAACCATCTTAGGATCGACGAGCACGATTTTCAGTTCTGCTGGGTGTTTCTTATACAGTAACGATGTGAGAATAGCATTTAAGCCAACAGACTTACCCTGACCCGTTGCACCGGCAACGAGTAGGTGTGGCATCTTGGCAAGGTCAAACATGAAGACCTCGTTGGTAATGGTCTTGCCCATCGCACAAGGCAGGTCCATTGTTGTTTCCTGGAACTTCTTACTGTTAAGAACACTCTCCATAGATACTATGCTCGCCTTGGCATTAGGAACCTCAATACCAATAGTTCCCTTACCAGGAATAGGTGCTATAATACGGATACCCATAGCCTTAAGACTTAGGGCTATATCGTCCTCAAGATTCCTGATTTTTGAAATACGAACACCTTGGGCAGGTGTTATTTCGTATAGTGTAATAGTTGGTCCGACCGTTGCTTTAATGGCATCTATCTCAATGCCGAAGTTACGAAGAACCTCGACGATACGATTCTTATTTGCATTCTGCTCCTGCATGTCGATGTAGGGCTTGCCATCGTCCTCGTATTTCTTCAGAAGGTCAAGAGTGGGGTAGCGGTAGTGCTCTAATTCCAGCTTTGGATCGTAGGGCGTATCAATGCTGCCACGCACATTTGTTCCGCTGGCTGTTGCCTCACTCTTGGCGATGGTGACTTCCATGCCCACTTCTTCAGCAGATGTGGTAGGTGTTTCTTTCTTGACACCAACATCTTGGCTTACCGATGTCTTTTCATCATGTTGATTATCCTTCGTATTCCATTCTACAGTTTCTGTATAAGGATTATCGAAGACAAGAGGCTCCTCCGGATTGTTGGGCTGTTCAGTATCCTCGTCTTTTTTATTCGACGTATCATGAATGGTGAATTTTACCCGATTAAATATTTTCGAAGGATTCAATATTTTGCGTATGAAGTAAATGGTCTCGGCACTGATGTAGGTAAGAAAGCCTATTGCAATGAGAGCCAACACAGCTGTCAGACCAGGAGAACCTAAATATCCTTCTATCTGTTGGCAAATAAAAAGCCCATGGTCACCGCCTGGTGAGAAACTGCTGTCTATAAAGAATGGGGCGAGGAATTTTGCGAAAGTAACTGATAACCAAACCATTATTATAGCGAGTACCATAAACCATTTCAGCAGGTTTACATTGGTGTAAGCTTTCATCATGCGCAGTGATAGCAATATCAGGAATAGAGGTATGATGAATGCTGGCAGACCAAAACATTGCTTGATGAAGAAGTAGGCAGTATAAGCACCCAAGGAACCGCAACTGTTGGCGAACTCACCATTTTGGTTACTCATTTCTCCGTCTCGTGGTGACTCGATGAGTGTCTGGTCGGCAGCACCAGTAGAGAAGAATGATACGAAAGACAATATGAGATAGATAGCTACAGCAAAGATTACCACTCCCAAAATGAAATTGATTTTTTCGTTCTGGAAAAGGTTTTTTGCTCCAACTGCCTCCATGAAAGAGGTGTTATTATTTTGTTTTTTCTTTTTTGCCATTGTGTGTAATACCTATTTAAATAGTGAGTGCAAAGATAATACAATTATATAGCACTAACAATTATTTCAGTAAAATTTAACATTCCCTCAGAGGGTACCTTTGGTCGAGGGAAGTGCAAAATGAGTGATATCCCTCCGAACAGCCATCTTGAGTGCGCGTGCCAAAGCCTTGAAGATACCTTCTATCTTATGATGTTCGTTAGTGCCTTCTGCTTTGACGTTGAGGTTGATTAGCGCAGCGTCAGAAAGCGACTTAAAGAAATGGTAAAACATTTCTGTTGGCATGTCACCTATATACTCACGCTGGAAGGAAGCATCCCACACAAGCCATGGACGACCACCAAAATCAAGAGCTACCGTACACAAACAGTCATCCATGGGTAGGGAAAAACCATATCGTTCAATACCTCGTTTGTCGCCCAAAGCCCGTCGGAGGCATGTACCCAGAGTGATGGCTGTATCTTCTATAGTATGATGTTCGTCAACATGCAAGTCTCCGTTGGCATGAATGGTCAGGTCTATCATGGCATGACGGCCTATTTGCTCGAGCATGTGGTCGAAGAATCCCAGACCAGTGTGAATGTCACATTGTCCGTTACCATCGAGATTAAGACGTACCAAGATATCCGTCTCTGACGTCTGTCGATGCTCTTCTGCTGTACGCTCACCGGCATAGGCGAGTTCAGTTACTTTCTGCCAGTCTCCAATTTCTAAGAAACGGCATCCGATGTTTTGTGCAAACTGTCGGTCGGTTGGGCGGTCGCCAATAACGTAGCTGTTAGCAATGTCGTAGTCAGGATTATCGATATATGACTGTACTAAGCCAGTGTTTGGTTTACGCGTTGTTGCATTATCTTCGGGGAAATGGCGGTCTATCAGTATGTCATCGAACGTTACGCCTTCGCCTTCTAAGGTCTGTAGTATGAATTTGTGAACAGGCCAGAATGTTTCTTCAGGAAATGATGGTGTACCCAGACCGTCTTGGTTAGTAACCATGACAAAAAGGTAGTCAGTATGCTGACGCAGAAAGGCCAGCGAGCTGATGGCTCGTGGTACAAACTGTAATTTGTCGAAACTGTCTATCTGTTCGTCGTCTGGTTCACGAATAATCGTGCCGTCACGATCAATAAATAATATTTTTTTCATAATCTTTTAGCGTTCGTTGTTTACTCTCAAAACAAAGCTTTCAATACTGCCATACAAATAGTATAGTATAAACAACATTGGCAGCCATACGTAAAGTTGTAAAAAAGTGACAATCATACACGTACCGAAAGTCAGAGCAGTGATATACGATGGCATGCCAAGCGGGTCGCCACCGATGACGCCTGTACGTGCTTGCCAATTGGCTTCTGCTAATATATAAACGGGCAGTCCAAGAAGCAGATGTAACACACCAATAACGATAATGCACACTACGAGAACAACAAATTGTCGGAACCAGTAACGGAATGATGTGGTATATTTATGGAAAAGCAAAGGGAAAAATCCCTTGTCGCTCTCTATCACGTATTTCGTGGTGATGTAAGTTAAGGGAACTGCCAAAATACCTAAAGACAGGATACACAGTGGCAAAAGTAACACGAGAAAGAGTAATGCCTTGACGCTGTGTGTTATCGTTGTTTTCTTCTTGCCAGTCAGCGTACTTGCTGCAGCTCCAGTAAAGACAGCAGTCATGATAAGTGTTATCAGGCATAACGTCACTATGGTAGCTAATAAGAATATGTAGTCACCTGCATAGTTAGCTGCATTCGTCAGGTCTTGGTATATATGCGTTATCAGTTCTGGCCAATATATATAAAATGCAGTTGATGTCAGCGCAGAAACGATGGCTGTTAACGTAGCAATCGGCCATGTGGCCTTTACGATTGTACGGAAGTGACTAATGTAATGGCGCATGCCTGTAGCTATGCTCGACTGGGGGCTGCGGTCCTTCAAAAGGGGTTCTTGAGTGGTTTTCTGCATGTTTTTTTTGTTTATCGATGCAAAGGTATGGATTTTTTTCGTATCTTTGTACCCAAATTAATACTTATTATGAAAATAATCAATTGGGGATTCATAGGTTGTGGCGACGTGACGGAACGGAAAAGCGGACCTGCATTCAATGAGGTGTCTAACTCTCACATCGTAGCAGTGATGAGTAGAAGTGAACAACGTGCACGTAGCTATGCAGAGCGACACCATATAGAGCGGTACTATACCGATGCACAAAAACTTATTGATGACCCCGAGGTTAATGCTGTCTATGTGGCTACACCTCCGTCCAGCCATGCTACCTTCGCCATTATGGCCATGAAAGCAGGGAAACCCGTCTATGTGGAGAAACCGTTAGCTTCATCCTATGACGATTGTGTGCGCATAAACCGTGTGGCAGAAGAGACAGGAATGCCTTGTTTTGTTGCTTATTATAGAAGATGTTTACCTTATTTTATAAAAGTAAAAGAACTTATTGACAGTGGGGTTATAGGTAAACCTATTACTGTACAGGTGCGTTTCTCGGAACCTGCACATGCATCGCTCCTCAATGGAACTGAGCGCAATGCGCTTCCTTGGCGTCTGCAACCAGACATTGCCGGCGGTGGACTGTTCTATGATTTGGCACCTCATCAGTTAGATCTGCTACAACAATATTTTGGAGTAATTGTAGAGGCACGTGGTTTTAAAGACAACCGCAAGGGGCTATATGAACCCGAAGACACAGTAAGTGCCTGCTTCCGATTCGAAACAGGATTGACGGGTAGTGGGTCCTGGTGCTTTGTGGCCCATGAGTCAGCCCGTGAAGACCGTATAGAAATAATAGGAGACGAAGGACTGTTGAGTTTTTCTGTCTTCGACTATGCACCTATTGTTGTGCATACCAGTAGCGGTACTCAGACCATTGCCGTACCTAATCCTCCCTATGTTCAGCTGCCATTAATTAGAAATGTTGTTGAGCACTTGCAGGGATTGGCAGTATGCGAATGTACAAGCATATCAGCAACACCCGTCAACTGGGCATTGGATCGTATATTAGGGAAATTCTGACATCATGCTTAGACGGCTGCAGTTTATCATTCTTATTACCCTTATGCTCGGAGCATTTCCTGAAAGGGTTGAGGCAAGTTCGGCAATGGGCTCTCCCGACTCGCTCAGTTGGTTGCGACGTACCATACGTGGATTTAGCAAGATAGATACAACGTACATAGAGCCTCAGCATTATGAGTTCTCAGCCATGTTGCAAATGACCCATGCATATGATGTCTATCAGTTAAAAAGTAGCAGTGGACAGGCCATCACTTTCGCACCTTCACCGACGGTTAAGTTCGGTCCTTATTTTGGTTGGCGATGGGCTTTTGCTGGTTATACCTTCGATTTGAAGAATGTAAGCATAGGCAGAAAGGCTCCCAAGCAGGAGATTGATCTAAGCTTTTATGCCTCACAAGTGGGTGTCGATCTTTTCTATCGACGTACAGGTAGCGATTATAAGATACGTAACGTACACTTGTCACCAGACACAAATGAAGACATCTTGGAAGATCGTGAGTTCGACGGTCTGAGTGTTGGCATCACAGGCTTTAACCTCTATTATATTTTCAATCACCAACGCTTCTCTTATCCTGCTGCGTTCGCACAAAGTACACGCCAAAAACGATCTGTTGGATCGTGGATGGCCGGACTCGGCTATACACGTAACAGTCTGGAATTTGACTACCAGAAGTTACAGCATATGATTGCAGCATACAGCATTACACCTGCAGCCCAGCTGGACAGTGGCTTGATGTTCAATTCAGTCAAGTATTATGACTACTGTTTGTCAGGTGGGTACGCCTATAACTGGGTGTTTAGGAAAAACTGGCTTCTCGGTGCCAGCCTTTCTATAGGACTGGGCTATAAACATACTATTGGTGACGTGCAGTCCGAGCGTCGATTCCGACTTAACAACTTCAGTTTTGATGGTATAGCACGTTTGGGACTTGTCTATAATGACAACACTTGGTACGCAGGTGCCAGTGCAATCTTCCATGGCTATACGTATCGTAAGTCGCGTTTCTCGTCCAATAATGCTTTTGGCAGTTTGAATATTTATGTAGGTTATAATTTTTTGCTGAAAAAGAAATATAGAAATAAACAATAAATAAAAGATATGGAACTTCCCGATTTTATGAATCATGCCGGCTATTTCTCAACTGCCGACTTCCTTGAGAAAATATCGCGTGTAGGTAAACGTGCAGGTGCAAAGTTCGTCTATGCAGCACTAATCCTATACTATACTCTACAGAGTGACCGTGTCAGTACGAAGGACAAAGCACTTATCATTGGTGCTTTGGGCTATATGATTAGTCCTTTAGATATTCTGCCAGATGCATATCCCATTGTGGGACTTTCTGACGATATGGCTGTCCTGCTCTTTGTGCTGCGTAAGGTGTGGATCAATGTTGATCCTGAAATACAGCAAAAAGCTCACGACCGACTGTCCACTTGGTTTGACGAAGATGAGCAACAGGAAGCTGACAATCTTTTTGATGACGAAGAATGATGAAACAGAAGGACTATACTATACCTATATATATAATAGAGGAGGAAAAGTTGCGCAGAAACTTACAACTTATCCATGACGTGGCACAGCAGACACAGTCAGAGTGGATTCTTGCCTTTAAGGCATTTGCACTTTGGCGCACCTTTCCCATTTTTCGTGAATACATCAATAGTACTACGGCCAGCTCTCTCAACGAGGCATTGTTAGCATGTCGCGAGTTTGGGGCGAAGTGTCATACTTATTCGCCAGCTTATATTGACAAAGAGTTTGATGAAATTGTAGCTTGTTCATCTCATCTGACCTTTAACTCTTGGACACAGTACGAACGTTTCCACGACAGAGCAGGCATTTGTTCTATAGGACTACGCATTAATCCTGAATATTCCGAGGTAGGTACATTATTATATAACCCATGTTCGCCTGGCACACGTTTTGGCTTGACAGCTGATCAATTACCAGAAACCCTCCCTGCTGATGTCGAGGGCTTCCACTGTCATTGTCACTGTGAGAGTGGGGCGGACGTCTTCGAACGAACGCTCCAACATATTGAGGAACGATTCGCTCCATGGTTTAGTCAACTGAAATGGATTAATTTTGGAGGTGGCCATTTGTTGACACGCAAAGATTATGACATCGATTTGTTGTTACGACTCATTAACACTTTCCATGAGCGTTATCCACACCTGAAAATTATATTTGAGCCGGGTAGTGCCTTTGCTTGGCAAACAGGTTCACTGGTTTCTCATGTCGTTGATGTGGTGGAGGATCGTGGTATTAGGACAGCTATTCTTGATGTCAGCTTTACCTGCCACATGCCCGACTGCTTGGAAATGCCATACACACCCGAGGTAAAGGGAGCTCAGATTTCTGATTCAGGGAATTTTGTTTATCGCTTAGGAGGCAACAGCTGTCTGAGTGGGGATTTTATGGGAATGTGGTCTTTTGACCACGAGTTGCAGGTTGGTGAGGAGATTATTTTTGAAGATATGATACATTACACTACCGTAAAGACTAATATGTTTAACGGTATTTCTCATCCATCCATTGGCATGCTTCATACTTACGGAACGCTCGAAATACTTCGAGAATATGGCTATGAAGACTACCGAAATAGGATGGATTGAAAAAAATCGCAAAAAAAAATGCTGAAAAGTTTGTCAGTTCAGAAAAATATATTACCTTTGCATCCGCAATCGAGAGAGATGCTCCTCTTCAAGAGGATATCAAGCGGAAATAGCTCAGTTGGTAGAGCACAACCTTGCCAAGGTTGGGGTCGCGGGTCCGAGTCCCGTTTTCCGCTCAACATATTGAACAAAAAAGAGCGTTAGGGATTGGCCCTTACGTATAAATGCCCAGGTGGCGGAATTGGTAGACGCGCACGTTTCAGGTGCGTGTGCCGCGAGGCGTGCAGGTTCGAGTCCTGTTCTGGGCACTCTTTTTTATTC
>JAFPED010000117.1 GCA_017423565.1 Prevotella sp.
GTTCTCGTCGGGCATGTTAACGGCATTTGATGTGTCGATGAGCCACTGAGCACCTGCCAAGAAGATGAAGAACAGTCCGGCTACACCCAGAGCGCGAGCCCACCAGTACATCTGCATCTGATCTTTCTTGCTAACGGGTTCTGCCTTCACGTAGTTCTTGTCATAGTAGCTGACATAGATGAAGAAGATAACCAGAATGATGAAGATGTTACCAGCACGGAACTGGAACGGAACCTCGGGATAGAACACCTTGAACAGTACACCAAGGGGAATGGTGAGGATGGCTGTCCAAACGGCTGCACGTGAAGAAGCACGCTTCCACAGCAAACCAAGGCCGAAGACGGTGATAATACCTGGATAGATGAATCCGGAGTACTCCTGAATATACTGGAAAGCCTGGTCGAGACCACCCAGCAGAGGCTTAACGGCTACCAGCGCAATGAGAAGGGCGCAAACCGATGTGATACGACCTACGTTCACCAACTGCTTGTCGCCGGCTTCCTTGTTGATGTACTTCTTATAGATATCCATCGTGAAGAGGGTAGAGGTGCTGTTGAACATAGAGGCCAAAGAACTGATGATGGCAGCTGTCAGGGCAGCAAAACTCAGACCTTTAATACCTGTCGGGGTGAAGTTGCGGATGAGCCAGGGATAGGCATCGTCGGCAACATTGATGTCACCTGCCAAGTTCATCGTGCGGAATGTTTCTTCATTACCCATGATGTAGTAAGCGCAGATACCTGGGAGAACAACGATGAATGGGATGAGAATCTTCAGGAAACCTGCGAATACAAGACCCTTCTGAGCCTCGTCAATGCTCTTGGCAGCAAGACCCTTCTGAATAATATACTGGTTGAAACCCCAGTAACCGAGGTTGGTCAGCCAAACACCACCTACTACAGCTGCGATACCTGGAACATTGCTATAGGCTTCAGCGTTGTGGCTCTGCTGGATAATCAAGTGGAAATGGACGTCTTGGGCATTGGGACCCGTCGTCATATCGTGATAAACCTGTCGCAGAGCACCCAGTGCGTCTGTACCAAGGATTTCACCCATTGACGACAGGGCTACATAAGCGGTAATCAAACCACCGCCAACGAGGAAGGTTACCTGCATCACATCGGTCCAGGCTACTGATGCCAAACCACCGTAGATAGAGTAGATACCTGCAATCAGGAAGAGGCACAGGACTATGATCATACGGATGGAAACTTGGAATCCCATGATATCAACAATGATGCCCTGCAGACCCAGAATCTGTTCGATAGCAAGAGCTCCCAGCCATGATACTGAAGTCAGGTTGACGAAGACATAGAGGAAGAGCCAAAGGATAGAGAATGCCAGACCTACACCATCGTTATAACGTTCGCGAAGGAACTGAGGAATGGTGAAAATCTTACGGTCGAGCATCACAGGCAACAGGAACTTACCTATGACAACCAGCGTAATGGCTGCCATCACCTCATAGGCTGCAATGGCAATACCGTCGCGGAAACCTGTTCCCGACATACCGATAAACTGTTCGGCTGAAATGTTGGCGGCAATCAGTGAAGCACCTACTGCCCACCATGTCAGCGTGTTTCCTGCCAAGAAATAATCGTTGGCACTTTTCTCCTTGCCATCCTTGTTGCGTGAGAGGAACAATCCAAGGCTCACCAACAGAATGAGATAGCAGACAAGAATGACAAAGTCGATGGTCTGGAAACCAGACTGACTAATAGCTTGCGAAATACTATTCATGGTTACTTTTTATTTATTAATAATGTTATTAGTTGTTACTAGAAATGGTTCTTATTTCACGCTGAACTTATAAGCTGCGTGGCTGAAGTACTTCTCACCCGGGTTCAGAACAGGCTGTACCCAATCCTTGTGATTGGGGCTGTCGGGATATTTCTGACTCTCCAGACATACACTTACGTGCTTGGGATACTTGATACCATGCTTGCGGACAATGTCGGCATCAGCACCAACGCCCTGGAAATTTCCGGAATAAACCTGTACGCCCGGTTCGTTGGTGTACATCTCCATGAAGATACCTGTCTTGGGAGAATAGAGGCTGGCACATACCTGTGTGTCGTCACCCTTACCATCCTTAAAGGTGTTCAGACAGAAATTGTGGTCATAGCCAGTGGCATTCTGAATCTGGTCGAACTGGCTCTTGATGCTGTCACCAACAGCATGTGGGGTGCGGAAATCCATTGGAGTACCTTCGACAGGCTTAATCTCGCCAGTGGGGATGTAGAGCTTGTCGCTGGGTGTGAAGTTGTCGGCATTGACATAGAGTACCTGATCGTAAGCAGCCTGTGAGAAATCACCACTCAGGTTGTAATAGTTATGATTGGTCTGATTGATGATAGTTGGCTTGTCGGTCTCTGCCTCCCATGTCATATCCAAAATGTTGTCGCTGGTCACTTTGTAGGTGGTTACAGCTTTTACCTTGCCAGGGAAGCCATTCTCTCCGTCTTCTGCAACAAGCGTCAGTTTGAGGATAGAGTCACCAATCTGCTCAGCCTCATAGACTTGGTGCATCCAACCGGTGTTGCCACCTCCATGCAGACTGTTGGGGCCGTCGTTCTTCTTCAACTGATAGGTTGAATCGTTCAGGATGAACTTACCTTCCTTGATGCGGTTGGCATAACGGCCTACTGATGATCCATAGTCAGAAGGAGAGTTGAGCGTATCGGCATACTGTCGGATGTTGTCGAATCCAAGTACAACGTCTGTTGGCTTGCCGTCCTTGTCGGGAACTACAAGGCTGACAATGCGTCCACCATAGTTTGTGATGCACACTTCCATACCATTCTGATTCTTCAGAGTGTACAATTTAACGGGCTTCTCATTGATCAGGGTGTCAAACTTAGCAGGGTCGAGTCCTGATACTGTCAACTGAGGCTGTACGCCGGAATTGCATGCTGTAAACATGGCCATAGTAAGACCACATCCAAACAATACTTTTTTTAGATTTTTCATCTTAATAAATTTTTAGTTATTTATGTTATGTTCGTAATTTGGGTGTAAATTTACTACTTATTTTTCAACTGACAATAAAAAGCAATGGCATAAAGTGTAAAAATAACACTTTATGCCATATATTTAACCTTTATTAGTGGAATTTATTTGTTTTAACGCAATTCCTTTTCAGTACTAACAAAGTTTGCGCGAGCCGTCGCCGATATTGACGTCATAGACCTTAGGTTCGTGACCATATTTCTCGTTAAAACGCTTTTTGGCATCAGCAATGAACTTGCTGTAGATGTCGTTGCGAACGAGGTTGATGGTGCAACCACCAAAGCCGCCGCCCATAATGCGTGAGCCCGTTACGCCATTCTCTTTGGCAATCTGATTCAGGAAATCAAGTTCCTCGCAGGA
>JAFPED010000118.1 GCA_017423565.1 Prevotella sp.
ATACGCCTTGCAGCAGTGATTAACAAATGCCGTCAGTACTTTGACTGCTTGTTGGCTCATACTGGTCAGAATTATGACTATAACCTTAATGGGGTGTTCTTTAAGGACCTGAAGCTGGCTGATCCTGATATTTATATGGAGGCGGTGGGAGATGACCTTGGAAGCACGATGGGTAACATCATCGACAAATCGTACAAAATAATGGTAGAGACGAAGCCCGATGCTGTATTGGTGTTGGGTGATACGAACTCCTGCCTGAGTGTCATCGGTGCCAAGCGTCTGCATATCCCCATCATCCACATGGAGGCAGGTAACAGATGTAAGGATGAATGTCTGCCAGAGGAGACCAACCGACGTATTGTTGATATCATTAGTGACGTGAATATGGCCTACTCGGAGCATGCTCGTCGCTACTTGGCCGACTGTGGACTGCCGAAGGAACGTACCTACGTCACTGGCTCACCGATGGCTGAGGTGTTACATCAGAACTTAGCTGAGATAGAAGCCAGCGATATTCACCAGCGATTAGGTTTGGAGAAGGGTAAGTATATCTTGCTCTCTGCACACCGTGAAGAGAATATTGACACTGAGAAGAACTTTCTGTCATTGTTTACTGCCATCAACAAGATGGCAGAGAAGTATGACATGCCGATTCTCTATAGCTGTCATCCACGTAGTCGCAAACGTCTGGAGGCATCAGGTTTCCAACTGGACAGGCGTGTTATCCAGCATGAGCCGTTGGGGTTCCACGACTACAACTGTCTTCAGATGAATGCTTTTGCAGTGGTGTCTGACTCAGGAACGTTGCCTGAAGAGTCTTCGTTCTTTACCAGCGTCGGTCATCCTTTCCCTGCCGTTTGTATCCGTACCTCTACAGAGCGTCCTGAGGCTCTTGACAAGGCTTGTTTCTTCATTGCCGGTATCGATGAGGTATCTCTTCTTCAGGCAGTTGATACTGCTGTCACCATGAACCAGAATGGTGACTATGGCATTCCCGTACCTGATTACATCGAGGAGAATGTCTCAACCAAAGTAGTGAAGATAATCCAGAGTTACGTTGGGATTGTAAACAAAATGGTGTGGAGGAAGTTCTAACTAAGTGACCACGAATTTCACGAATGTGACGAATTAAGAAAAAACGATAGACAACCACTTCATGGTTCATGGTTAAAGGTTCAGGGTTAATGGTTCAGGGTTAAAGGTTCATGGTTCAGATTGTTGGTTATGGCATACGAGAAGAAATCATATAGGAAAGCTGTCAAAGCGGAAAAGGCTTCTGTTTATAAACCGAAACGTGGAAAATTGGCTCCGCTAATGAAAGAAGATGAGAAAGAGAAAGCCAGCATTCATGAACTGTCTTTTGACTTTGCATGTCGGACAACAAGACTATACCAGTATTTGACTGAAGATGCAGAGTATAAGGAATATTCACATTCAAAACAATTGTATAGGAGTGGGTCTTCTATAGGTGCTAATGTGAGGGAGAGTAAACATGCACAGAG
>JAFPED010000119.1 GCA_017423565.1 Prevotella sp.
GCAATAATCAACATGGTTGTTGGGTTTTTGAACTGCAGCATGTTCAGTTCATCAAACTTGCTGTCGTCTGCAGCTTCCAGTCTTTCACGAATCTCGGTCAGTGCCTCTTCGGGCAGCTCTGCCTGGTGAGCAGCCAGAAATTGATCAATTTTTTCTTTAATCATAATTGTAAGTTTTTATAGGTTGAAAATGAATTGCTTTATAAGTATGTACATATTTCGTTTGCAAATTTAACTAAATTTTTTGTATGCAGGCTTTTATTGGTATTAAAAAATGTTAAGGGCGGCTTTCTCCTTCCACATATTCTTCAAGGAACATATGTTCA
Source organism: Prevotella sp. (assembly GCA_017423565.1). Lineage (GTDB taxonomy): Bacteria > Bacteroidota > Bacteroidia > Bacteroidales > Bacteroidaceae > Prevotella. Next base: position 326 of record JAFPED010000119.1, read on the forward strand.
CCGTCGTAAACAGCATAGGTAAACTGACTAATCCAGTCCCCTAAAATCATCACTCGTGCCTTCTTTGTCAGTTGTAAGTCCAGTTCTATGTGTCGGTGACCATAGATATAATAGTCAATGTTAGGATGGTTCTGCATGTATTGTCGCGTATAGCGTACCAGGTACTCTTTGTTCTCACCCATGTATGGAGGAATACCGGTTTCTTTGTGTTTGTCGTAACTGTGCTTGGCCCACGTCTGTCCCAACCAGATGCTCCAGCGGGGGTGGATGGTAGAGAAGGCCAACTGGCAGGCACGGTTATGGAAGAACCATCGCAACAACTTGAACTTCTTGTTGGGGTCACCCAGTCCGTCGCCATGAGCCAGGAAGAAAATCTTTCCATATATCTCTGTGGTAAGTGGCTGTTTGTGTAGTATGACACCACATTCCTTTTCCAGGTAGTTATATGCCCAGATGTCATGGTTGCCGGTGAAGAAATGTACCTCAACGCCCATGTCGGTCAGTTCGGACAGTTTCCCAAGGAATCGGGTATATCCCCGTGGCACTACATATTTATATTCGTACCAGAAGTCAAAGATGTCGCCCAGCAGATAGACGGCAGCAGCTTTCTCCTTGATGCTGTCAAGAAATCGTACGAGTCGTCGTTCCTGCATTCGTCCATGAGGAATGCCCCAGGAACCCAAGTGGGCGTCGGAAAGAAAATAAATGTTCTTCATATCAATCAAATCCTAATTCGATTCTTGCTTCTTCGCTCATCATGCTCTGGTCCCAGGCTGGTTCGAACACGAGGTTGACAGTGGCACTCTTTATGTTTTCAACACTTTCTACCTTGGTGCGTACATCTTCGAGGATGAAGTCAGCTGCAGGACAGTTGGGTGCAGTAAAGGTCATGTCAAGTTCCACGCTACCGTCATCCTGAACGTCAATCTTGTAAATCATGCCCAGGTCGTAGATGTTAACGGGTATCTCTGGGTCATAGACTGTTTTCAACACATCGACGATGCGTTCTTCTATCTGTGTCTTCTCTTCTTGCGTCATTGTTATATGTTGTTTGTTGTTACTCGTTGTCTTCCACGTTTTAATAATCCTCACAATCGTTGCAGTCCATGTTGATATCGCAAGCCTCAAGGTTTACGTTAAAGACATTGGTGCCGCCATGACTCTCAATACTGCTGTTCCTGACGGTGAGAGGACTCTGACAGGAGAATACCTCACGTTTATTGTTGAGAAACATACATTTGTCCATGGTAACGTCGCTGCAAGTTTCGTCCATATAGATGCCCATGGTATTGCTGTATATCTGACAGCCAATAAAGAGCGCCCATTGTGTGTCAAAGAGTCTGATGCCCCAATTGCTACAGCCATAGAAATGTGTGTCGTTGGCGCTGACCCCTTTGCAACTCTTGAGCGTCAGTCCATTGACACCACAACCGAAGAGACGGCAGTTGTTCACTGCAATGTCCTCGCAGTCATGAAACTCCAGTACGTCGCCCACGCAGTCGCCTGTATCCGTATGGCCCATGGTGAAGTTGCTGATACCAATATTCTGGCAGTTGATGAACATCATGACTGTAGCATAGCGAGGATCGACCTGTAGGTAGGCACCGTAGTTGCCTTTACCTTCAATGTTGATATTACTCATGCCTACGATAATGAGCTGGTTACCGTCGTATTCTGAGCTATAGTAAATACCCGGTTTGGTCTGAACCCTTATCCAGTCGGGGTCCAGGTTGTAGGGCTTGATACGGCCTTCAGCTATGAGTTCATTGAGAGCATCAGTCAGGTTCACTGCATCATTGCCAGTGGTCATGGTGATGTTTGCGTTGCTTTTGAGTGCAAGGATAAAGTCACGTGCCGTACGCACCTGTTGTGCATAGGTGGTGACATGGGAACTCAAGCATAGTGTGAGTACAACTAATGTTTTGAAGACAATTGTTGTGATGATGGATGTTCTTTTTTTCATAGGTCTTGGCTTTTAGTTGTTTTATAATTATAAGCGTCCTTCTTCGTGATAGCTATAGTATGCACCGTCAGTGACGATGATATGGTCAAGGAAGTGGATGCGCATCACGTCGCAGGCATTGCGAACAGTTCTTGTCAGCATATCGTCATCCTTGCTGGGATGCAGGCTGCCGGAAGGGTGATTGTGTGCCAGAGCAATGATGGTGGCATTAGCCATCACGGCCTCCTTGATGATGAGTCGCACGTCAACGGCAGTCTCGGTGATGCCGCCATGTGACAGGCGCACGCTTTTTATGAGTCGGAAGTTGTGGTTCATGAGCAACACCCATGCCTCTTCCACGTCGAGGTCCTGCATGCGTGTGTGCAGATAGTTGTATATGCGGGTAGCAGTGCCCAGGTCCGGACGTTCCTCATGTCCTTCACGCTGTCTGCGCTTCCCCAGTTCGCAGGCTGCCAGAATGGTGATGGCTTTAGCCTCTCCAATGCCTTTGTACTGCATGAGTTCCCTCACAGACAATTTTCCCAGTGTGTTCAGATTGTTGTTACAGTCTGCCAGCACATGTTTCATCAGGTCAACGGCACTCTCTGTGGTAGAACCTGACCCAATAAGAATAGCCAACAGCTCAGCACTGCTCAGTGCCTCTGCTCCCAGTGCAGCGAGTTTCTCGCGCGGCCGGTCTTCTTCTGCCCAATGGGCTATGGTCAACTTGTTACTTTTCACTTATCACTTATAAAAGTCCTTTTCGAACGCTGTAAACTCGTCCTTCCTCAGCACGTACCGTTTCCACC
>JAFPED010000120.1 GCA_017423565.1 Prevotella sp.
CTACATTATGCCTACATAGTGCCTACATGCCGCTTACATACATTTAGCCCCCTATCTGACGATATCAAGTTAGGCACTCCGTATATCTTATCTTTAAGGGGAGCTATAAATTCTCGAGAGAATTTGATGCTTGCCTCCCTATCTGGCAATTGTTAGTACGTATCTAAGCAGAAAATTCTCGAGGGAATTTCTTTACTATCTTTAACTCCCAAACCTGCAAAGTCGTATCTTTTATCGCGTTACCTCCCTATGTAAATGTTAAATAACGGGTGTTTTGGCACATTTTTGGCCAAATCTGTGTAGGTATAATGTAGGCTTTATGTAGGTTTTATGTAGGCTAAAACTATAGTTATCTTAAACATATACAGTAATTTACGTCGTTTTTATGTAGGCATGTAGGCACTCTTTGAATATCTTCAGGCTTGGAAATATTTCTGAAGATATAGTTTGGCAGTTTTGTTTTTTATTTGTACCTTTGTGCCGAAAAGCGTTATTGGTATGAGAATTAAGGTGTATTTTTTAGTTGTGATGAGCCTTTGGTGTGTGACTGTATTTGCACAATTGGAGCATCATCTTTATGTGGATAAAGGAGAAGGTGTATTCGCTACGGTGAACGAGGCTCTCCGTCAGGCAGAGACTTATGCCGATGACAGCGTATGGACTGTCATCCACATCGCTCCTGGTGTGTATTGGATAGACGATCCTGATGACAGCTCTATCCGCAGGCCGGAGCCTGGCGAGAAAACCCCTTTTGGTATGAAGGTACGCTTAAGCAAGACGCGCCTTGTTGGAGAGGGCGACAGTCCTGAGGATGTGGTGCTGGCTTGTAACCGAGGTCAGACGCAAGGGGCAGACGGTAATTTCACCATGCTGCATATCACTGGCGATGACATCCAAGTAGAGAACCTGACATTTGGCAACTATTGTAATGTAGATTTGAACTATAAGCTCGACCCTCGCCAGAGCCGTCAGCGTCGAGCCGATGCCATTGTGCAGGCGCAGTTGGTCATCTGTAATGGCGATCGCTATGAGGCCCGTAGTTGTCATTTTATCTCTCGCCTGAACCTTTGTCCGTTTGCGGGGGCTCGCCATGCGTTGTTCGAGGATTGCTATTTCGAGTGTACTGATGATGCTTTGTGTGGCACAGGCACCTATCGCCGTTGTCGCTTCACGTTCTTTAGCAGCAAGCCATTTTATTCCACCTCACCTCAGGGCGCTGTGTTCGAAGACTGCGACATCTACTCGAAGGTGCAGGGCGTGCAGTATCTCACGAAAGTGTCAGCCCCGGTGACTATGCGTAACTGCCGCTGGACGAGCGACGACCCCAATCTGACGATAGAATGGACCCCAAAGCCCAATCCGAAGAAATATTGCCTGATGGATAACTGTACACTGAACGGCAAGCCATTAGATGTGCCGATGCCGCCTGATGTGCCTATGCCAGTAACCACGCCTCTGTTACCTATGATGAACCAGCCAGCTCTGATTTCAGGTGGTTGGACTCTGGATGCGTATAAGCCTGAGGATACTGCTGCCTATGATTGGAGTATTGACACCTCTCGTCCTGCCTGGTGTTTTGGCGAGGGCATGGATGGTGCAGAGGGTTGCTATGGCATGATTCAGAATGTCAGAGGAGCGAGGATGATGTATACGGGAAAGGCCGATGAAATCTATAAAAATCAGACGCTGACGGTTGAACTCTCGCCTTGTAAGTCGGCAGGTCAGGGCTTTGGCAGTGCTACAGGACAGTATCTGGACCTCTGCATAAAATTCGACACACAGACCCTTACAGGCTATGGTCTGCGTATTGCCCGCACGCCAACTTACGACAAAGCGGTGGAGATAGTGCTGGTGGCATACAAGGATGGCAATGTCAGTGCTATATGTGCTCCACAGAAGTGTGTGCTTTTTAAGAAGGGTTGTCGCGTAACGCTCTCTGCAAAGGGCAGTGTACTCACTGCTCAAGTAGAACGGGGAGGTCAGCAACAACATCTATCGGCAACCATTGAACACCCCAACAACTTTGGTGGCATCCATCTTCAGCACACGGGTTCGACAGGCGC